>NZ_JASVWB010000001.1 GCF_030287445.1 Streptomyces sp. ALI-76-A
CTATACGTATATCTATTCCCGCGGAGCGGGTACCATATCGCTGCGCGATATGCAAGCGAACACCCGCGCTGCGCGCGGGTGTTGCGCTCCCGCTCCGCGGGAGCGCCTGCGGGACGCTGCGCGTCCCGCTCACCGGCCTTGCTGCGCAAGGCCGGTGATGCTCCGTCCGCTGCGCTCCCGGAGCTACGGGGCCTGCGGCCCCGCGAGGCGGCCTCCGCTGCGCTCCAGCCACCCTGTGGCGCTGCGCGCCACCAAGGCCAGCCCCGCTGCGCGGGGCGGTCAACGGGCCTTCGGCCCGAGCAGCAGCAAAGAGGGGGCTGGTGGTGCAGTAGTCGAAGCAGCCCCCGGTGAGCGGCCCGGCTCTCACGGCGGTGTTCAGGACTGCGGATCGCTGCCCTCGCCAGAGAACGCCGCATACAAGGCTTCGGCATGCACCGCATCCCACTGGCTTATCCGCAGACGCTCCACCCCACCACCGTGCCGGCGCAGCTCGATCTCCTGCCCCTTGTCGAACTCCACCCGCACCCGCGGATTCCTGCACACCGCCACGGCCTCGCCGCGCATCATCTCGAACCAGACACCCCGTATGGCGTACCGGAGGTCATTGCCCCGGTGGCGTAGTACTCGTACCCGGCGGTCGGTCAACAGAAGCGAGGCACGCCGCGGGATCAGGCCCCACAGCGTGCGCCCGTACGTCACCGCACAACCGGCCGTCATCCGCTCACCCTCAGGAACCCACCGGGACAAGCGCTCACGATCCACCGACCACTTCGCCGCTTCCACCGCCATCCCCCCTCGTCTTCCCGTACAAGACTCGGCTGGCCTGCTTGCGCCGTGCAGCCCGGTTGGCGGCTATGAGGCAGATCCACATGAGGACCAGGCCGGCTGCCACCACGATGCGCACCGCACTGTCACCATCGATCACCCGCCACACCAGCAGGCCGATACTCAGGCAGAGCATCGGCCAGTACAACCGCGGTCCCCACCGGTTACCTGGCCTCGTCCATGACGGTGGAACACGAGAATCCGGGCGTTGCTCCATATGCGCCTCCCATCCCTGGTCGCCTTGCCCGCAACTCTGCCGCCAAAGCGGCCTACTCTCCCCCGGTGCAGGCCTGCGGGTCGTCTGGCTTCCGGTCAGATCTGCTGCACCAGCATCCATGTGGCGACCGCCAGGAAGAGCAGCCCCGTCACTCGCTGCATGGCGTATCCCTTACTGGTGGGCTCGGTCGCGTCCGGGTCCTTCACCCATCCCCGCTGCAGGTTCCTATTCATCTTCCACAGCAGTTGCGGACGTACGACTTGAACCAGCCCCATGACCAGCAAGGCACACAAGATCGAGATGAAAACTGGACTGCCGCCGCCGGAGGCGGCCTGCATTACCGCATCACGATTCATGCATCTCCGAATGCCCTGACACCGCCTCAGATAACGGACAACGCCCCCTCGGCGGACTCGCTGCGCTTCTCCGCCATCCCGCGGTCCTTCCGGCTGCGCCTCCAGAAGCATTGGCCCGCTGACGCGGACAGGGCCGGGCTACGAAGCGTGCCCGCGACCGTCGGGCTCAGGCATTCGCGTGGCGTCGGGCGAATGTCTGTCGCGGTGCAGCGTGATGCGCCAGCCTGTCTGCGCCGGCCTGGAGGCGTCGCAGCCACAGGGAGGCCGTGAGCAGCAGGCCGGTGAAGACCGCCGTGAGAAGCACGGAGACCCACATCTGCCGGCTTGCGGGATGCGCCCATCCCGTCCAGATTGCCGCGGCCGCCCACAACAGACTCCTGCCGCATAGAAGGCGCGGACCTGGCGCAGCTGGCGCTCGGCCGGCAAGGACATGAGGTGATCAGTCTTGGGTGCCATGCCGGCCCGTGTACCCCTGTGTGCGTTCCTCAGTGGATTGGGTTCGCCCAAGCCGTCTCGATCACTTTTGTTCTTGCTGCTCGGTGCGGCCTTCGAAGTCACGTCGTACCGCTGCGCCTTGGTCCTCGATCAGCCCGGCATCGTCAGGCAGGTCCAGGACGGCGCCGCAGCGATTGCATAGTTTCCCGTCTTCCGCCGGCGTGCCGCAGGCCTTGCAGAACCGGTTTCCCTGGTCGTTTTCGGTCTTGTGTGTCATGGCTCTCCGGGTCAGGGTGGACAGTGATGGTTGTGGAGTACCCATGGCATCGGCGTTGACTCTCTCGGCGGTCTGCTTCATTTTTGACGTGAGATAGACTCTGGGTTTAGAAGACTCCCGGGTTCTGGGGTCTGTGTGCCGCTGCAAGGTGGTCTTCTGGGTCCGGGAGCGGAGGCGTGAACGGGGTGTCGGCGTGGTGGCGCCGTGGCCCATCGCATGGCGGCTTCATGCTCGTTGCTCGCCTGTGGCAGATGGAATTTTTCGTCCGGCCTTGCAGAAAAGGGTAGATCGGAATGGCTGTGAAGGAACTCCGTCCTCACCAGCGAGAAGCCGTGGAAGCGGTTCTCCGGGCACTCGAATTGCCTGCAAGATCCACTGTGCCGGAGCGGGGGCTGCGGACTCAGGTGATCATGGCGACCGGAACCGGGAAGACCCTCGTCGCCACCCGCAGCGCGGAGGAGCTCCGTGCGGGCCGGGTGCTGGTCCTCGTTCCTTCGCTGGACCTGCTCGCCCAGACCGAGGCCGCGTGGCGCGAGGGAGGCCGTACAGGCCCGATGATCGGCGTCTCGTCCCTGCGCGGTCAGGAGGTGTCCTTCCCCAACACCACAGACGCGGACGAGCTGGTGGAGTGGACTCGCCACCTGGACAAGGTCACCGTGTTCGCCACGTACGCCTCGCTCGGGCTCGGCACGCTGGAACGCGCGCACGCCGCCGGCCTTCCGGGGTGGTCGCTGATCGTCGTGGACGAGGCGCACAGGGTTTCGGGCAGGATCGGCCGGCCGTGGGCGGTCGTCCACGACAACACGCGCATCCCCGCCCTGCGCCGCCTCTACATGACCGCCACTCCCCGGCTGTGGCAGCTGGATGAGGACTCCGAGCAGGGCGCGCCGGGTGAACTGGTGGCGTCGATGGATGACGACCCCAGCTCACCGTTCGGCAGCAGGGCGTTCACGTTGACGCTCTCGGCGGCCATCGACAGGGGAATCTGTGCTCCCTACCAGGTGGTGTGCCTGGACATCACCGACACCCAGCTCCAAGCCGCACAACTCCTGGGCGAGGACGCCCGCTCCGAGCAGGTACGCGGGGCGCGGCTCGCCGCCCTCCAGACCGCCCTGGTGAAAGCCTCTGCGGAAGAGGGCTTCCGGCGCACCCTCGTCTTCCACCACATGGTGAAGGAGGCCGAAGCGTTCGCGGCCGGCCTCCCCCACGTCGCCAAGCGACTGCACGACGCCGACCCGGAGCTGTACCCGAAGACGATCTGGGGCAACTGGCTGTGCGGCGACCACAAGCCCCTCCACCGGCGCCGCGTCCTCGACGAGTTCTCCAAGGGAATCGCTGCTGACGGCACCGTCGTGGTGCGATCCATCGGTTTCGTGTCAGTGCACCACCTGCACAGATACCGGCCCGTGACAGTGGTTCCGCGGCGGTCTCTCACACCCATGGCAGTGACTCCCCGCCTGAAAACAGGCACCGATCAGCATCAACACGACGGAGCCCACTGTCTCTCACACCAGTGTCACCAAACCGAGAGATCGCATCCTGAAGGCCGCCCTACGACAAGCGCGATAATGCAGATGCAGCGGATTTCATGATCCCAGCCACAGGCGGAGCGTCAACGACCTCTACGCAAGGCAATGGAATTCTGGATAACTGCTAGCACGAGGGCGGATGCGCCAATCGCCACCAGGATGGCGGCATCGTTCCAGTCGGGATGACTGCGCCCCTTGAGGGTGACGTATGCAATGGGCACGATGATGAGCGCCCAGCAGGCGGCAAGAGTAATTGCCCAGAAGCGAGCCTGCTTCGCGGTCATCGTTGCAGATTCATCGCGACGCGCTCTCAAATTCCTGTAAAGAAGAGTGAGAGAGCAGAGGATCACAACCCATATCACTGCGTGCACAATGAGCGGATATTCCCAGAATATCGATGCACCTACGAGACCTATAGCTAAGGCTAAGGTTGCACTCGCCCACCACACTTGCGAGTCCTTTTTGCCGACAGTCTTGGACAATGAACTCTCCAACGTATGCAGGGAGGGTGTGAGTGTCCCCCTAGTGGCGGGACGCTCACACCCTGACTATTTCCCTATAGGGCCCTTCCCACGCTCTTTAGGATCGAACCTGCCGCGCCTCCCCCCACTGCACCGAAGGCGCCGCCTACGGCGCACTGAGTGCGATCCATCGGTTTCGTGTCAGTGCACCACCTGCACAGATACCGGCCCGTGACAGTGGTTCCGCGGCGGTCTCTCACACCCATGGCAGTGACTCCCCGCCTGAAAACAGGCACCGATCAGCATCAACACGACGGAGCCCACTGTCTCTCACACCACTGTCACCAAACCGAGAGATCGCAGCGGGCGGTGGGCCGGGCCCGGAAGGTGATCTTGCGGACGTCCTCGCCGGGTTCGAGTGCGCGCAGGCAGGTGTTGACGGCGAGGGTCTTGCCGAAGCCGGCGCCGCCGTGGATGCACATCATGGCGCGGGCGGCGACGGTGTCGGTGATGTTCTCCCGGGCGGTGAGCAGGGCGCGGGTGGTGACCACGGACGCGTCGGGCAGGTCGACGTACTGGTAGGTGGCCGCGGTCACGAGGCGTCTCCGTCTTCGTCGGTGGTGGGAGGTGCGGCCCGCCCGTCGCGGCCGTCCGGGGCGCAAGCGCCATCACGGCCGGACGGGTGCCGGACGGGCGGGCCTGCCGTGGTCAGCGCGGCCAGGGAAGCAGGGGTGCGCCAGTCGGCCGGGGGCGCGGCGGGTGGGATGACGTCCGGCAGCGCAAGCTGCGACAGGCTGGTGCCGGCACTCCGGGCGAGCTCGGAGTGGGCCTGCGCACCGGTCAGTGCGCCGAGCCGCCGAGGGGGCTCGGCCTGGGTGGCGGCGGCGTAGCGCTCCCGCTGGGAAGCTTCGAGATCCTTTTTCAGACGGCGGGCACGGGCGGACCGCGCTCTTCGTACGGCGCGGAGCTGTTCTTCGGTGGCCTGGTCGGCCAGATCCGCAGGACCCAGGTAGCGGCCAGTGGCCGCGTGGTAGACCTCGATGCGGTGGTCGTGGTGGGGCATGAAGCGGATGCGGGCCTGGATCCCGGCCTGCCCGGTCATCCACGGACCCACGTAGTCGCGTTTCTTGAAGCGGATGCCGCGGGTGGTCAGCGTGCGGGTGCCGGCGTCTTCCAGGGTGAACGTCCACAGATCCGCGGCCGGCACGTCCCGCAGCGGGGTGGGATCTTCCTGCCACGCCTCAAGCGGAGTCCGGCCCTGCAACGGCGCGGGACGGTGCTCGGTGTTCCACCACAGCGTCCAATCCAGCAGCCGGGCGGTGAAGTCCTCAAAACTGAGCAGCACCTCGTCCTTGGGACGGGAAGCCCGTTTGCCGGGGCGCGGCTGGCGGGCGTAGCCGGGCAGCGCGGCCAGGAACATGCTCTCCACCGCCCGGTTCAGGCCCTCCACGGTGCCCTTGAGGTGGGGGGTGTAGGCGGGCAGGTCCTCCACCGTCACGTCCAGGAGATCAAACGCAGCGGTCACCGTCCTGGACAGGAAGTCCTTGCCACGGTCCACACGCACCTTCTCCGGCAGGCCGCCGAACGGGCCGTAGGGGTCCTCGCGCAGCACCGCGGAGCGCAGCGCGGCCAGCACCGACTCCCGCGACGGATGCACCGGCGTGACCGCGACGCCGGTGATCGCGTTGGTGGCGCAGTCGGTGAACCAGGTGATCCACGGCCTGCGTGCCCTGCCGTCGACGTCGACCAGCACCGGCGCCTGCATGTGGTCGGTCTCCCACACCTTGTTACGCCAGCCCCGCGGCCGGGCCAGGAACACATCATGCTTGCGGGCCGCCCGCTCGCCACCCGCAAGCCCGGCCCGCTCCCCCGGCGTCAGATCACGGCGGATCGCCCGGTGCAGCGTCGGAATCGACGGAGGCGGATCCCCCTCGCCCCTGGCCGCGCGAGCAGTCAGCTCACGATGAACCGCCGCGACGTTCCCCTTCCACAGCCCCAGCAGAGCCCGGACCTCATCAGTAACCGTGAACCGCCCGGGATACGCAGCCCGCTCCCCCGGCGCCCGAGCCGCGGCCTCGTCCCGCTCCGCGGCCGCCAGCCACCGCCACACCGCACGCTCCCGCACCCCGAGCACGTCCGCCGCCGACCTCACCCGCCCTGTGGTGAGTTTCCCCTCCCGGCGCAGGGCCAGCAGGCGGCGCACCGCCGGTCCCCGCAGCGCCCGAACCGACACAGCCGGCAAAGCCCCACTCGCGTCAATACCTACCCCTTCCGGGGCCGGGTCCTGCTCTCCCTGATCCACACCCCTGAGCACACCAACACCCATCGGCCAGCGGATCAGAACTCACGAAACTGAGACAGCGTCACCCCTCATGCAATAACGCCCTGGAACAGCGACACCCCACGGAAATCTCGCGTCCAGAACAGTGGCCCCAACCCCCTTCAACCACCACTGACCAGCAGCAACACACCCAGGCCCGCTGTCACTCACCCACTGTCCCAAAACCGAGAAATCGCACTATGCGGTTCCGCCATTGTTCCAGGGACGCCACCGCCTGCGGCCGACCGCCGGGGTCTCGCGCCCTCCGGCAGGGGGCCCGTCCTGTTCTCCTCCTGGGCGGGCCCGGCCGAGCACAGCGGCCTGCACGGCCGGCCAGTCCTGCGTGCGCCACCAGCGGAACAGGTCGCTGGAGGCGATCACGGGAAACGGGAGCGCGTCGACGACCCTGCGCTGATACACCTCGGCAGGGCGCTCGGCGGGGTCGAGGCGACGCTGGTGGTTGACGATCAAGGCAGCGCAGGTGACAGGCTGACCGGGCCGTAGCTGCGGCCATTTCTCCAGATGGCGTTGAAGCTGCGAGATCAGTTTCTCCCCCGCTGCCCCCGCGGCGGCCTTCACCTCGACCAGGCAGGTGGACCCATTCAGCACGGCGAGCAGGTCCGCCGACAGGGTGCCGCCCAATTCCTCGTCCAGATCGGTGACGGCAAAGCCGGCGGCACGCAGCACCATGGCCACCGCGTCTTCCAGCTCGCTGCCGCTGCCGTACAGCAGACCGGACCGCACGGGTTCAGCCTCCTGCCGTGCCCGCTCCAGTTCGCCTTCCAGACGGGCCTTGTCCTCCAGGTAGCGGCGCTCCAACCCCTCAAGGGCGCTGCGTGCTTGCGTCTCCGCGGGGGTTTCCAGGGCGGGGTCGGCATGGTGGTGTGAGCGGACCCGGCGCAGTGCGGCCGGTACGTGCTCGGGAAGGGCGCGCTGGACGAGCCAGTCGACCACCTGGTTCCAGTCGACGCCGTCAGGGATCACGTACCAGATCTGCTGGCCGTCGCCGGACGTCCAGCGTGCGACGACGGGCTCGCCCAGGCTATCGACGAGGATCGGCACCAGCTCGCCCTCGGGCTTGTGAACCGTCGTTCCGCGCGAGCCCTCCAAGGCGCTCGCCTGCAAGGTCATCGCCCACCAGGGGGCATCGGCAGGGCGGTTGAGCAGTCTCAGTCCGAGGTCGCGGTCGGCCGCGTCCAGACCGGGAACCAGGGAGACCTCCGCCCCCGCGAGCAGCCGCTTGCCGACGATCGCGCCGGTGAAGTGGCGGAAGTCCACGCGGCCGCCGGGCCGGCCGAAGACCGACCACACGCGGTCATCGTCATCGTCCGCCGTGCCCATCGTCGCGATGATCAGTGCGGGCTCGCCGCGCGAGGCGGCCCCGGACAGGAACCGCTCGAACTCGTCCGCGCCCCGGCTGGCGAAGTGGCTCGGGTTGATGGCCACGGCACAGGTGCTGGTGTCCATACCGAGCCAGCGCGGCGCAGCTCCCAACTCATGCCAGGAGATGTCCGCGTACTTGGACGAAGCCGCGAAGAGCTTGCGCGCGTGGTCGGCGGCCTGCGGATCGAGCTCTTCCATCTGGGCGGGGTCGTGGACAGCGATGTGTACGGGGACGAGTCCGTTGGGACCCGAGGTGTGCGCGGCCATGGCCGAACCGTAGCGGGCCGGTGTGACACCGCTGCCAGGAGGACACAGCCCTGCTCTGGGGGTACGAGACCGGGCCAGGTATCTGGACCGCTGGGCTTCCCCACCCGTTCGGCTGCCTCACTCTCGACGGCCGCACCCACGTCCTATGTCCCTGACACTGGACACCCCCGCCGGGCCGAGTCGGCTCATGGGAGAGACTGAACTGCCCGGCGGCGTGCCCTGTGTCCGGCCGATGCTGCCGCCGCTTGGCAGTCAGGGGCCGGCCGGACCGGCTCATCTGCGCACGACCGGCAGGAGCCGCACGTTGTCATCCGGTGCATCGCCGTCCCGGCACGAGGGGATGCTGTCCTTCTCGGGCCACACGGGAGGGGGCTGATGGGGTACACCGCCGTGCATGCGGGGTGGGGCCGGCTGGATGCGTCGCTGGACGATCTCGGTTGTGGCCGGTCCTGGGCGGACGTCCACCGCGTGAAAGGGCTGGAGCTGGCGTGTCCGGAGTGCCGGGGAAGGGTGTTCGCGCGCATCTCCCCCCACCGCGCCAGGCACTTCTACCACCAGGTGCGGCCGCACGACTGCGCGCTGGCGAACGAGTCGCCGGAGCATCACCTGCTGAAACTGGAGCTGGCCACCGCCGCCCGGGCGGCGGGCTTCAGAGCTGAGCTGGAAGTCGGCAACGAAGCCCGGACCTGGCGTGCCGACGTACTGGTCTTCGACCGGCAGGACCGGCCGTTCATGGCGCTGGAGGCGCAGCTTTCGCCCATGACGCCGCAGGACGCGCGGATGCGGACGGATCGCTACGCGGCGGACGGTGTGGCGGTGTGCTGGGTGGCGATGGAGAGGCGGCCGTGGGAGCGCGGCGTGCCCTCCCTGCGGGTAGCGCCCCCCAGGGTCCGCGGGGACGCGTGGACGGTGCGCCATGGCATGGCGCGCTACACCTGGGCGGCGCCGCGCACGGTGAAGGCGAAGGCGGCGTGGACGCACATCAGCTGTTGTCTGGACGAGGCGGTCCGGTGGATTCTTCAGGGACGGGTCCATGCCCATACCGGCCCGGACGGCACGGTGTGGTGGACCGCCCACTCCTACGTCCACCTGGCCATCGCCCGGGCCCGGCTGGAGGCCGATGCCGAAGCCGTCCAACAGGCGGCTGCGGCCGAGCAACGCCGACGGGCCGCACAGCAGCAGGCCGCTGCCACCGAGCGAGCCCGACTGGCCGCCGAGCAGCGCAGACTGGCTGCCGAGGACCGTCGGCTGGCCGTCAAGGAAGAGGCGCATGAGGAGCAGCAGGCGGAGCAGGAGCGGCTGACGGACTTCTTCGAGCACGCGGGCATCAAGGCCGGGCTGTGGCCCGCGTTCATGCAGTTGGTCTGCTCCGCCTCCGGCAAGGCCGTCACATGCGGCGACCAGAGCCCCGCCCATGGCAACGGGCTGCTCCTCTACAGCCGTCCGCGCAAGGGGGCCGGGTTCCAGCTGGCCGGTGTGGTGTGCCCGGACCCCTTAGCGCTCGCCGAGTGGCCTGCGGACCTGACCATCCTGGTCCCCGGCCGGGCCTGGCTGTTGCGTATCGAGGCAGCCGCCCAAAGCCCGCTGAAGGTCGCCGTCTTGGATCCGGCCACCAAGCAGTGCACCTACGAACGGGTCGGCCCCCGGACCGCGACGCTGACGTGAAACGCATCAGGTCCCGGCGGGTGAGCGCCTATCGACGGCAGAGGAGGTGTCGGGGGCCCGGTGCCGGTGATGGCGCTACTCGGTCGAGTGAACGTGCCATGGCGCGGGAACTTGCAGGCGCACGGACGCGTCGTGCCGGGCATGAAGCCGATCAGCGAAGCGCACGTGGCGCAGCCGGGCCTGGCCGTCGTCGACGTCGCAGCGTGCGACGACCAGACCGCGTTCGCCGTTCAGGCGCTGTTTGCCGGGCGCTGGGCGACCGCGTCGGCCGACCGCACGATTCGAGTGCCGGGCGAGCCGGGTGTACGGCTGCGCTGCTACCTCGATGTCCGCCAGGAGCTCGGATCACAGCTGTAAGGCCCGAAGCCGGCTGCGGGGACCTTCGCCGCGTCTCGACGGTTCAGCTGCTTACGTGGCTGGCTCGTACTCGACGTGCTGCGCCGGGCAGTTGCCGGCCAGTTCGTGCAGGGCCGCCAGCTCGAGTTCGTCCGCGGTCAGGCTCCAGCGGAGTTTGGTGGCCACCCACTCAGCGGCGTAGCGACAGTGGGCGTCGGCCGCGGGCGGGAGCCACTGGGCCGGGTCCTGGTCGGCTTTGCTGCGGTTGGAACGGGCGGTGACCGCGACCAGCGATGCCTCCTGGCCCTGGTCGTTGGCGTAGGCCTCGCGGCGCTGCGCGCTCCAGGCCGATGCTCCACTGTCCCAGGCTTCGGCGAGGGGCACCATATGGTCGATGTCCAGGCCGGATGCCGACTCCCCGGTGACGCCGTCGTAGTAGGAGAACCAGCTCCCGCCCTCGATGCGGCAGTTCGCTCCGATGGTCGGTGCTTGGACGGCTTCGTGGATGAGGACCTCGGCGCGGGTGTGGCAGCCGTCGGTCGGGGTGTCGCCGGCATTCCAGTGGCGGAAGCTCTCACGGGTGTAGCCCTCACGCGACTCCGTACCCACAGAGAGTCTGTCGACCGCTTCCGTCAGGGGCAGCGTCTCTGCAGCGTGGGCGGGTGAGGAGACGGTGGCGGACAGGATGACGAGAGCAGCGGCGAGGCCGCGCAGCACGGACTTGACCATGCACCTGTGATAGCGACACAGGGCGGGGCGCAGTCAGCACTTTCCTTGGGGCGCCGCCCGTGTGAGTGGAATGGTCATACCGGCGCGGGGGCGGTGTCTGCACCGCACAGGACCTGCGTAGCGGCACAGGGGGTCGAGGACTGTGCCGCGAGCGCGACGCGACCTGGGCGCGGCCACTACGCCGCGCACACCGCTGTGTTGGCCGACTCCCCTGCTCCGGGCCACGGCCGCCAGTGAGTCCGGCCAGGAGGGGGCTTGGTTGGGACTATTTACGCATTGGCGGTGGCCGCCAGCCCGCCATCAACAGGCCGTCAGGTAGCGGAGCGTGGTGTTCGGCTGAGCCGGTGCAGGGTGCGGCAATGGAGGTCGCTTTCGACGCCAATGCCCAGGTGAGCGAAGAGGGGATCCTGTTTCTGGAGTGCGACTGCGGCGCGGGCAGTGTCTTCCGTGTCGGGGTAGATCCACAGGCTGACGCGGCCGGTGTCCGCGTGGGCGGCGATGTCTACGAAGGTCTGGCGTTCGTGGCTGGTCTGTGGTGTGTAGCGGACTGCCAGTTCGAAGCGTGCGGGAGTGCGGCCGTACAGCAGGAGCAGGATGTGCTTGTGGTCGGGTGTGACTTTCCACCGGGCGTCGATGGTGGTCCCGCTGGTCTGGATGCCGGTGGTGAGGTCGAGGGAGGCTTCGGTGTAGGCCTCGTCGAGTCCTTCTACGGCGTCCCGGGCGACGGGCTGCATCAGCATCAACTCTGGTCCCACGCGGACCGTGAGGGGGAAGGCCTCGGCGTCGATGGTCACCATCTCGTCGGTCATGGGCGCAGTTTAGACCGGGTTCTGGGGATGACCTGGGGCTCAAGTGGGGCCAACTTTCTGGCTTTCGTCCAGGGCAGGCATGGGTCGAGGCCGCCGCTGACTTCGGTCGCCCGGCACGAAGGGCTTCGCTCCGCCGGAGGCGGGCGCGGTGGGCGACGGTGCTGCGCGCAGCGCGTTTTCGAGGTGCCCGTGCCTGGCGGCTTCGTCTTTCGGTGCTGTGTCAGTGCCGCTGCCACACTGCCGGCCATGTCGCTCGCTGATCTCACTCTCGACCTGTGGCGGACCTTCGACGAGGTCACCGCCCGGCGGACCGCCCAGAATGTCGCTGACCACGTGGGCGGCCGGCTCTCACGCGTCGAGGCCACCGAATACCTCGGCGCCCCGCTGTACCGTGTCCGGGTCGTGCGGGACGGGCAGGAGTTCGCCCTGATACCTGGAGGCCGGGTGTCCCTGGGCTTCGACCTCGACACCTGGTGCTGCTACTCCTGCTGGACAAACGGCAGCAGGAGTAGCACCTGAGTTCGCTCGCGCAGGTGCCGCTGGCCATGTGGCTGTGGTGGGACGGCTACGTACCCACCCGGCAGGCGCAGCGGGCGTGGACGACGTGGGTCGGGCGCGGCAGGCGCAACCAGGAGGTGGCCCGCGAGGGCGCCCTCGGCCTGCTGGAACAGGTCGGACATCAGCTGGCCACGCCGACCGCGCGGGCCCGGTTCGTGCGGATCATCACCTAGCTAGGCAACGGCAAGGCCCTGACGGTGCGCGGGCGAGCCGAGCTGCTGGACACCGTGCGGGACGTGATGGAACCGGACACCGTCTTCGCCGCCAGTGGTCTCGTCCGCGCGCTCGGCCCCGCGCAGACACCGATGACCGTCGAGGCCGTCGTACCCCACATCGAGGCCCTGTCGGCTGCGCTGGGCCGCACCCTGAACGGGAAGGTGGACGCCCCGCTGCTGGAACGGGCCCGGGCCGTCCACCGTGCCTCCATGGCCGACTACCTCGCCGAGCGCGGTGACCTCGCGGCCGAGGCCGGATACCTGGCCGACCTCTTCCGCGAGCCCACTCTCCAGGAGCAGTTCGACCAGGCCGGACGCCAGCTTCTGCTCGTTCTCGGCATGGAACTGATCCACCGCCGGCCCCAGGCGCACCCGGTGTGACGGCGGGCTGCGGGGCGGGCCGCCCGGGGCGCGCTGCTCTCAGACACGCGGCCGCTCGGCCGGATTGCTCAGCCTGTGCGGTGCAGCCGTGGGGGCCGCCGGAAGAGCCGAGGCGGCTGTCGCCGGGAGCCCCCGTCTTGAGCGGCCTGCGATCAAGACAGGCATCTTGCGTCCGTCGATCAACGTAGTTCGTTTCCTAGGACACGGTTTCCCGTTTCGCGCTAGGCGATGGGGAGTTGGGCGTAGAAGCGTGGGCCGCTGGCAGTGGTTGCCAGCGGCGCACCCGCTCCAGGCTAGACGGTACTGGCATGTTTCACCCCTTGGACCCGGGGAGCGCAGTACACGCAAGGCATGCAGCGGGTCTACCGGCACGCTCTGCGTGAGGGGCGGATCAGCCCGGAGGTGTACCGCGTGCTGTCGGGCACCGTCGGCGCCCAGGAGATGCACGACCTTCTCGGGGTTCCCGCGCACCGGTTGTGGGCGGCCGCGGTCCATCAGCAGGTGCTGCTGTCCGGACCGGGCGCGAACGCCATGAACCGGCTGGTCAAGCAGGAGTTCGGGATGGCCAAGGCCGACCGGCAGCGCATCAGCGAGCGGCTGGCGCCGATGACGCTGTCTGCCTATCGCAGCCAGGAAGGCATCGAGCAGGCGCTGCGGGCCTTCGGCAATGGCGGCACGATCACCGACCGCGTGTGGAAGCAGCCGTGGAACCTGACCCGAGGCAGCGAGGTGTCCGAGGTCCTCGACGACATCCTCGACCGTGCCCTGGCCGGCGAGGCTAGCGCGGTGGCGGAGCTGACCGTGCTCGGCGGGACCGCCGCGATCCTCGATGGCTACATCACCCGGGACCGCGGCTCGAAGGAGGGCATCGACCGCGGCAGTGGCAGTGCGCCTTTCCGGACGACGCCGGTGAACCTGCTCGACGTGCTGTCGAAGACCGCTGGCGGGCTGCGGATGCTGCACTCCATCGCCCGTGCCCACGTCGCCGCGGACCCGGCTGTCCTGCCCAAGCAGTTCCACACCCAGGACCGCGAGATCGACGGGCAGCTCGTTCGGGACGGCGAGCGCGTGCTCGACAAGGCCGGCGAGCAGGTCATCATCGACTACGAGTGGGACCTCGTCTACGCCGCCGACCCGGCCAGGGCCCTGGCCACCATCGCCAAAAACAGCCGCGAGCCGCTTGAGACTGAGGCGGAGGACGTGCGCCAGCGCCGACTGCTCGCGAGCGGCGTCGTCTCCGCGCTCGAGGCCGCGCGAGCGCTCGCCCGCATGCACAAGAGCCGCGGTCCGGGGGTGTTCGGCCACGTCGACACCGTCGACGAGCTGCGCGAGCAGCTGAGGCAGGCCGAGGAGATCCTCCTGCGCTTCGGGCCGTCCCGGACCTCCTTCCTCCTCGACGAGGACGAGGAGGGCGGAGAGTGAGCGCCGGCTTCCTGCGGCTAAAGGGTGCGGTGGCCGGTGGCCGCACGTCCGGCCGCGACGTTGGGCTGTCGTCGGTATCGGTGGACTCGGCCGGTCCGGTGGCGGGACACCGCCGGGGCGCGGTGTCCCAGGAACGCCGCTTTGAGTCGCTGCTCGAGGCCCATACAGAGGGGTGGGGCCGGTGAGCGCGCCTGTCTCGCAGCAGTCCCGCTTCGGCGGGATCCGGCCGGCGGCCGTAAGCGTGGTCAGCGGCAGCGCGGTCGTCACGGCCCTGACGATGGCCAACGCCCCCTGGCAAGCCGTGGTTCTGACCGTGCTGGCCACGCTCGTGGTCTCGCTCGTTCTCGGCCTGGCCAAGATCGTGGTACCCGATGAGTCCGAGCACAAGCGGGACCTGCTGCTCGCCTACTTCCGCTACCTCGAGCGCCGGGCCAAACATCGCGAGCGCCGGGCTGAACTGCGTAAGCGCCGACGGCAGCAGAGAGAAGGCCTGAATCCGCAGGAGCAGCGCGACCGGGCCACTGGAGGTGATCGCGCACTTCCGTGATCAGCTGCCGGAGGTCGGCCCGGCTGTCGACTTAGTCGGCCGGGCCACCGCCGCCTGATGCCGGTGGCCCGGCTTCCGGCTCAAGCACGTCTCGCGTACCAACCGTGTACGGAAGGCGTGCCCCCGCCCGGACACGAGGCGCCTGCGAGGGCGGTCTTCCGCGCGTGGGCGGGGCTACCAAAGCGTGCTGCCGTACGGACACGTTTCCTCTACCTGCGGTAGAGGTGCGCGGTAGAGTGAGGAACATGGCAGCAGACGAGACGAGCATCAAGGTGAGCGCGGCCGCGCGGGACCGGCTGGCGCGGTTGGCGGCCGAGCACGGCACGACCATCCGCAGCCTGGTCGAGGAGCTGGCGCAGAGCACGCCGACGCAAGCCGAATACGCCGAGCGTGCCGAGTTGGCCCGCGCCGAGCTCACCTCCGCCCTCGGCGGCGCGCCGAGTCCGGAGGCGGAAGCGAAGGCCCGTGCGCTGCTGGAGCGCCTGGGCGGGGCGCGGCACGGCTCGCAGACGGCCGCGTAGTGGCGGCGATCGCGGTCGTCCTGGACCACACGACCGCCGCCGCGTTGTACGACCCGAAGGATCCGTTCAACGAGGCGGTCGCCGCGTTCTACGTGCAGGCCTCCGGCGGACTCGGTGATCTGTATGCGCCGGTGCTGTCGCTGACGGCCGGTGACGCCGAGCGGCCCGGCCTGCTCGGCTACATCAAGGGGCTGCGGTTCATCCGGATCGAGGCGTTCGACACCGACGCCGCGGTCACCGCCACCGAACTGCTGCGGTTCGGGCACTCCTGGGCCGCCGTCCACGCCATCCACGCCGCCCGCCCCTCCCCCGCCCACCCCAGTGGACGGTACCTGCTCACCCTCACCCCCAAGGCATACGCGGGCACCGGCGTTCAAGCCGTCCACCCCGACCAGTAGCCGTCCGCCGCCCCGGCGGCAGAAGACGGTCGCCCCCGCCTGCCCCCGCGATGGGCCTGGTGCTGTTTCGCCGGGAGCGGCACCGCTCGCACAAGGGCGGGTGGGTCTTTTGTTCTGATGTGCCCGGCCGCGAGGCTGAGGTGTTTTCCGGAGGAACTGTGCAGTTCATCGTCCTGCCCGTCCGCGGGCGGCCCGTCTCCCCCGTGCCGGGGCAGGCCTTCCTGGTTCGGAACGACTGGGATGACTACAGCTTCAAGACGACCTTCCTGCTGCTCTGCGTCGGTCCGGGCGGCGAGATCAGGGAGATCGGCGGGGTCAAGATCGGCCGATTCGGCATGACGGGGCCGGCCAGGACGCCGCTGCCAGAGGACTTCGAGACCCTGGACGGGGCCTTCTTCTCGCTCGGGCTGCGGGACACCTACTACGAACGGCTGCGTGAGCTGGGTCCCGATCTGCAGCGCACCGTGCTGCGGGCTCTCAACGATGTCTCCTTCGATCTGGATCTCTTCTCCCGTGCCCGCACCGAGAGCGTGATGGGCACGTCCCTGCTCCGGTCCGTTTCCGTCGATACCGTCGTCGGCCGTTTCAGGGGCAGCGACATACCCGCAGGGCCGCCGGCGGCCATCACCGACGTCACCCGGCGGCACTTGTTCGACGCGCTGCGCAGCACGGGGGCGAGCTGGTCGGGCAGCCTGGACGAGGTCACCTTCCTGCGCAGGCTGTACGACTTGGACGGCCTGAAGAGCCATGACCCGCGGTTCACCACGGCCGAGCGCGACATCGTCCAGCACCGCTACAACAACCCCGAGGACTGGGAAGACGACTGGGTCTTCGGCGACGACCGCTTCGGGCTCGCCGACGGCTCCGACGAGGTCCTGCTCCGCTTCCTCGCGGAAATGCTGCACCCCGCCGTGCGGACGGACCCCGTCGAGGTCCAACGACTGCGGGCTGTGGTCAATGATCGTCTGGCACCCGACGGCTACGAGCTCGCCGAGGTTCGCACGGTCAGCGGCTACCCGGTGTACGAGGCCCGCCGGATACCGGCACGCCCCGGCACCCCCCACCCTGCTCCCGCAGCCGCCCCGCCGGCCGCACCATCCGGCCAGGACGCCTACGCCGCGGTCCGCCGCGCCGCTCGCGGCGAGCGCAAGGACTACGCCTGCACGCGTGAACCGGTCCCGGATGGAGGCCAGGCGGACGTGTTCGAGGCGACCCACAAGACCCTCGGCACGACCGTCGCGTTGAAGAAGCTGCACAGCAAGTACCCGGTCGAACGCCAAGTGGCGCGCATGCGGCGGGAGATCGAGATCGGTCAGCTACTGGACGGTCTTCCCCACGCCATGCCGATTCTCGACTTCGGCGCCGACCACACCTGGTTCGTGATGCCCTGGGCGGACGCGACCGCCGCACAACGCCACGAGCTGCTGCGGGAACCGGCCGAGCTGCGCGCCCTGGTCAACGCTCTGGCATCGGTGCTGGCCGCCGCGCACGAGCACGGCTGGCTGCACCGCGACATCAAACCGTCGAACATCCTGTATTTCAACGGCCGTTGGACACTCGCCGACTGGGGCATCGTCCGCCGGCCGCGCGGCCAGACCACCAAGGTAGGGCGCACCGGCCTCTACATCGGCACCGAGGGCTTCGCCGCACCGGAACTGTCCGGAACGCCGCACGAGGCCACGGCGTCCAGTGACATCTACAGCATCGGCAGAGTCATCGCCTGGGCCCTCACCGGCAAGCTGCCGGAGACCAACCTGCCGCTGATGCCCCCTCCTGGCCCGTGGCGCACCATCGTCCGCGCCACCACCCACCAGGATCCGCAACGCCGCCCCCAGACCGTCAGCGACCTCCTCGCCCTGATCGAGCGCGAGCATGCGGTCATCCCCGAAGACCCCCTCCCGGCCGCCCAGACCCTGCTCCAAGCCGCCGGCACCGGCGACTCGGCCGCCGTCGACACTCTGCTGACCCTGGTCGGCGACCACCCCGAGGACTATGAACTCCACGTCGGCGTACTCGCCCACCTCGACACACGGCAGGCGGGACCGGCCCTCGCACGAGAACCCGCCCAAGCTCACGACCTACTGCGCGCCCTGGCAGAGCACGTCGACGGAGACGACACCCACATCGTGCAGTTCGGCGCAGCTGCGAGGGTCGTGATCTGGCTGTACGGCATCTGCTCCTACGCCGCCGACCACCGCGACTGGGACCTGCTGGAGGACGCCGCCCACACCATGTGCACCTGGGACGGCGCCTGGGACCAGTGGAGCGCCCAGGACAAGATCGTTTCCTGGCTGCGGGCTCTGAAGAGCGAAGCCGCATCTGTCATGGCCGCTGTCCTGCGTGAGCACCCGGAATCCGCCCAGCACTTCAGCCACATCGCCGACGACCGCACCGCCGACCCCCGCATACGCCAGGCATTACGCACCAGCGCGGCCACCTGAAGCGGCCGGTGAGATGTTTCCGAGTCGAGCGGGATCGGCGGCCGGTCTCAAGGTCCAGCCGCCCCTCCGGTGCCGTTGCGGACACCTGGGGTGTCAGGCGGGGCGCGCCTGAGGAGGACGGAATGAGGGCTGAGCCCCTTCATGAGGACGGCAGCGTGATGGCCAGCGCTGCTCTCGGGCCGGCTCCGCTCGCCAGTACAGTCGTGAAGGGCGTCAAGCCACTGGGACTGGATGGGCGCCCCTCACGACCGGTGAAAGACCTCAGTCCTCCGGCTCGCGCGGGACGGAACGGGAGAAGAACTCCTTCGCGACCTGCCCGTCGAGCCCCCCGTTCGTAGTCGCGGACCGCCGCAGCGCTTCGCCCGTCATCTGGGCAGGGATGCCGAGCTGCGTGTCTGCCTCACCCATGATCTCGCCGACGTACCACTGGGCCGAGGTCGGGAAGTGCTGGATGAACCAGCCGAGCATCTTCGCCAAAGGCACCGACAGGATGAGGTCGAAGGCCTTGAGCTGGCCGCCCCGGCGTTCACTGACGCGCAGCGAGGTGGCGAAGTCCTCCAGGACGGCGTGGCGGATGGTCGGTCCGAGGGCGTCGGTCGGGATGATCCGCCTGAGGCTGTCGGCGACCTCGAAGGCCAGTTGGTCGGCCACCTCCCGCACGGACGGCTCGTTGCGATGGCGCAGGGCCCAGCGCTTTCGGATGTCCGGGCGCTTCCACAGGAAGCTGAAGAAGGTCTCGCTGAAACGGTCGCGGATCTGGGCCGCCCCCGGAGCAAGATGGTGCCGGTCACCGGCCGACATGGCATCCCTCAGCCCCTCGGAGGAGCGGCGCCGGGCCTCCGTCCAGTCCTCGGCGACCGGGCGTGACCACTGGGCCCGTCCGCCGACGGTCGCTTGGGGCAGCGGCACGTCGTTCTCGCCTCGGGAGATGTAACCCCGCAGTGTGGAGGCCGTGATGCCGCCCAGTTCGGCCATCTCGGGCACGCCGAGCAGCCGGTCCCCGGCGAGTTCGGGACTGGCCAGGTCGACGACGCACTTCTCCAGCGGCAGGGGATCGTCCTGTTTCTGGTGGTGCTGCGCCCACCGGGTCAGGTCATCGAGCCAGTCCTTGGGCGCCGCGGTGGCCGGGTCGAACGTGGCGACCTTGTGCACGTGCGCGCGGTCCGGGTGGGCGCGGCCGTCGAGCATGTCGTTGGCGTGGACGGTGGCCGTGGCGCGGGCTGTGTGGCGTGCGTAGTCCTCGGTGACCGGGTCCCAGATCTGGCCGGGCCGGTACCAGGCGTCGCCGTCCCACCAGTAGCCGCCGGCCCGGAAGAGCAGCGGCGCCCCCGTCCAGTAGGTGTGCAGGCTGGCGGTGTCCTGGTCGCGCAGCAGGAGCACGGTGCGGCCGTGCTCGGGGTGGTGGCGGACGGCCCAGCCCAGGTGATGGGCGATCGGGTCGGTGGTGAAGGCCAGCCATCCTCCTTCGCGGGAGGTGTCGCACCGGCCCCACATGCCTTCGCCTTTGTTGCGGCCGACTGCCTCGATCGCGTCGGGGCCGTCGTCGAGCGGCAGGTGCGAGTCGTCGACGAACGGCAGGCCGGGGACCGGGTGGTCCGTCCGCAGCCCGTTGGCGAGCGGACGAATGTCGTAGACCAAGGACTTCCCCTTCTCCATTTAGCGCTGTAGTTGGCTACAACACTTTCGATGCCCATTGGTACACCACTTGCAAACACCTCGATACAGCGTTTTCAAGTCAACATTGCGCAGCGGGCGTTGGGACGGCCTCCGGGTCACGCCGGAGGGGCAGAACGCTGCCGTGCCGCAGCCGTTGTCCCCATGGCTCCCTCCCGCCTCCATCTGCTCCCCTCGGGGGCGGGCCGGGACAAGCGCCGCCCCGGCGCGACTGCGACAGGCGGGCCGCCGCCGGGGTCTCGAGGCGTTGCGAGTTGCGGAGCGGCTCCGCCATTGGCCTGCGGATGAGCTTCCGGTTCCGGTCCCGGGTGCGGGCGCGATCCGGTTCGGCTGCGGCTCGGGAAGTGCTGACACTGAGCCGCAGTCCGATTGTCAGTGGTCGCATTTACTCTCTCATCGGACATATCGGTCATCGGTTGGGAGGTGGTTGTGGGTATCGCGGTTCCGGAGGTCCCCGCAGGCGACAGCGAGACGGACTGGGTGGTGGAGGGCTGGGCCGATGCGGGCATGGCCGCGGGAGATCCAGCACGGGTGGTGGGCTATGTGCTCAGTCCGCTGCGCGGGCAGTACCTGGCGATCATGGAGGTGCTCGAGCAGTCGGTCGACCATCTGACCCCGGCGGAGGTTCGTGCGGCGCTCGCCGCAGAAGGGACGGAACTGCCTCTTGCCACGGTGACCACGCGGCTGCGTGCGCTCAGCGACACCTTCCTCGCCGCCTCAGGCCGGCCGGACTCGGAAGTCGAGCGGTGGCACGAGCTGAACGGTGCCCGCTGGCGCTACAGCGCGACCCCGCGAGGACGACAGATGCAGCGCCTGTGGACACAGCTGGCCAGCGACGGTCTCGTGCCACGGGAGATCCCCATGGACGGGCTCTCCAGGATCCAACAGGCGCTGGCCGCCATACACGGCGATCAGTCGTCCAACGCCGCTCTGTCGGAGCTGGCGGGGCAGGTGTTCGTCGAGCACGACCACCTCGACGGGGCTCTGGTGGGCCAGGCGGACATGCTGGCGCAGCTGGCCGACCGCTTCAATCTGGACCTGCGGGCGACGGGTGAGCTGAAGCAGCTGATCCTGGAGTACGCCACGCATGTGGTGGTCCATCTGGATGCGGCGGTGGTCCGCATCCATGCGGAGCTTGTCCGGCTCCGGCCGCGGTTCGCCGAGCTCGCGGCAGCGCGGCGCGGTCAGTCTCCGGCGGGGGCGCTGGTGGCGCGCGGGGTGCTGGCGCCGGCTCGGGGGCTGCGGGCAGCTGACTGGGAGCAGTTGCTGGGGTGGTTCTCGCCCGGGAGCGGCAAGGCGGCGCGGTTCGGGCTGCAGTTGGTGCGGGCGATTCCGATGCTGCATGCCAATCTGCTGCGGCATCAAAGCGTGGGAGGGCCGGCGACCCTGCGGGCGCGGGCGCTGTCGCTGGCGGTTGCCTGCCAGGATCCGCACCACGGGCGGGCGGTGCTGCGCCAGGCGCTGGCGGACAGGCCGTGGACGAAGCTGCATACGGTCGCGGAGGCCGACACGAGTGAGGTGGTGTCGTGGCACGAGGGTCCTCGGGTGGCGGCGCTGGCGATGCTGCGTGCGACCGGGCAGAGCTCGGCCCGGGGGGCCGTGACGGGGCGCAAGCCGCGCGATGAGAGTGAGGCGGTGCGGCGGCGTGCGGAGCGCGAGGCCCGGCACGGCGCTGCGGTGGCGGAAGTCCTGGCCGGGGCAGGCCCGTTGTCGGATGCGGCCTGCCGGCTGGCGCTGAGGGCGGTCATGGCTGCCGCGCGGGCGCTGGAGGACTCGGCGGGGCGCATCGGTCAGGCTGAGGGAGTCGGGTGCACTCTGGTGGCCGCTGCGGGGGTGGTGGGGCGGGTCGAGGGGGTGCGGTGGTCGGTGCTGGTGCCCGGCCGGAGGGTGCTGTTTCATCCCCCTGTTGCGGTGGCTGCCGGGCGGGTCCCGGCGGGCCGGCGGGCCGAACCGGCAAAGGTGGCCGTCCTGGTCGAGGCTGCCCGGTGAGCGCGGTGCTCGGCGGCGTGTGCGGCCGACGGCTGGTGGAGGACGAGCAGGAGGTCGTCGCGGCGCTGGTGCGCCGTCTGCGGGTGCAGACCTGGCTGATCGGCGGGCGGGACGATGAGCTCATCGAAGCGGTGCACCGGCATGCCGCGGCGGTGCGTGCGGTGCTGGAGGCGCTGGGCTGCATGCTGACGGTCGAGCCGGATCTGGTGCGCGTGCACGTGCCCGTGGAGCCGGTCGGTTTGATGTCCGGTGGTGACGCCCCGGAGGGGGTGTGGTTCTGGCTGACGGTCGCCGTGCTGGAGGGTCTTCCTCCCAGGGCGCGGCTGGGACAGGTGGTGGGCGCGGTGCGCTCGGCCGCCGCGGAGGCCGAGATCCCGGTGACGCAGTCGCAGCCCGAGCTGCGTGCGCTGGTCGCCGGGCTGAGGATGCTGTGCGAGCGCGGAGTGCTGAGTGAACTCGAGGGCCGCGTCGACGATCTGATGGACGGTGCGCAGGATCCACCGGTGCTGCTGAAGATCCACCATGCCCGCCTGCTGCACCTGTTGCCGCGCAGTGTGCCGCTGGATGACGAGGGGCAGTGGGCCTGTGACCCGGGGCGGGATCCCGAGGGCTGGCTGCGTTCACTGCACCGGCCCGGCGACGAGGCGGTGCGGGTGGTCGGCATGCTCGCCGACCGGGCGGTCGTCCACGTCTGCGACCTGGACGAGGCGGAGCAGCAGTGGTTCAGCACCCGGCTCGCCCGCGAAGGGGCCCGCGTGGCCGAGACGTTGGGGCTGCACCTGGAGCACCGGCTGGAAGGCGCCAGCCTGGTGGTGCCCGAAGACATCAGCGACGCCCGGGTGCTGGGACCGTTCCGCTTTCCCCACCGGCAACAGGGCGGTTCGGGCACCGTCCGGCACGCCACCTTGCTCCTCATCGACTACCTGACCGGCGAAGGCGAGCGGGGCGGACCGACGGCTCCCGACGAGGGCTGGTGCGGCGCCGCCGCGTCCGCGGTGGTCCGCCGCCTGGGTGAGCTGGCGGTACGGCACACGAGGTGGCGGGGAGAGTACCGGCAGCGGCCTGAGCAACTGGCCGGTCAGATCCGGACGCTGCTCGAAGGGGCCGATCTGCTGCGTGTGGCCGCGGGCTATGAGGACTGGTGGTGGCTGTCCCCCGCGGCGGCCCGCTGGACGGTCGTCGCTCACGACGGACAACTGACTGACCCCCTGGACAGTGCAGGAACGGAGACGCGATGAACCGGTTGAGCATCCCTGCCCGGTGGGCCGGCCGGTGGTGTCTGGCCGGTGCGGGGGTGGAGAACGTCGGGCTGCTCCCCCGGGAGGTTTTCGCTTCTCCCTCGGGCCGGATCCTGGTGACCGGCCCGAACGGCACCGGCAAGACCACCCTGCTGGAGAAACTGTGCCCTCACCTGCTGGACCCCACCACGGCGGCGCACCTCAGCTCGGGAAAGAACCGGGGCACCACCCTGGAGTTCCTGATGAGAAGCGGCAGCACGGGACGGCGCAGGGTCGGGTACCTCTGGCTCAGCTTCCGTCCGCCACAGGCCGGTCCCGAGCATGGTGCCGGTGCCGTGCACTACGGGCTGCGCCTGGACTACGCGCAGGGCACCAGTCCGTCGGTGACGCGGGTGGGATTCATGATGCCCCTCGTGCCCGGCTCGGACCGCGACGACCTGAGCACGCTCAGCCTCGAGGCGTTCACCCAGTACGTCACCGGTCACGGCGGCACCGTCTTCGAGCGCCTGGACGACTACGTCGCTGATCTCGCCGAGCGCGTCTTCGGCTGTGCTCCTGCCCGGCTTCAGCAGATCGCCCGTCGTATCAAGAAGGTCCGCAACCCCGGCCTGCTGAGCGATCTGACACCCGTTCAGGCCGAGCAGGAACTGCACGACGTGCTGCCGCGCGTCAGCCCCGAGGTCCTGCGCGTGACGCGGGAGGCCCTGGCCGCCGCCGAGGCCACCCGCGCGCGGTACCTGCGGGCGGAAAAGACCTCCGCCCTCCTTGAGGACCTCTCGTCGGCCTGGCTGCACTCCTGTGCTCGCACGGTGCTGAGCGCAGCGGAGGACGCCCTGGAACACACTGCGGCGCGCCAGCGCGCCGAGACCGAAGCCGGGGAAGCACAGGCGCACGCCGCGGCATCGGCGCAGGGGCATGCCGCCCTGGCGGCCCTTGTGGAGGAACTCGACGTGGCGGAGGGGGAGACGGCTTCCCGCGCGCAGGCCCTGGAGCGGGATGCGGCCTCCAGCGACGTGGCCCGTGCCCGCGAGAGGGCCGATGGGTGCGAAGCGGGGCACCGGCAGGCCGAAGAGCTGCTGGAGGCGCACTGCTCGGCAGCGGCGGGCGCCTCCGGGCGGCTGGAAGCCGCGGTGCGCGGTGTGCGCGAGGTGGTGGAGGGTGTGGCGCGCGCCTGTGCGGACGCGGGCGTGCCCGGTGTGGTGGCCTCACCGGTCAGGATGGAGCGCATCGAGCACGCCCCCGTGACGATCGGTGCGCGCAGCTTCGGCCCGTTCACCGAGATCAGCGCCGAGACCTTTCCGGGCGTGGTGGAGGAGTCGGTGACGGCACTCACGCAGGCGGAACACCGGCTGCGCCAGCGCGGCGCGAACGCCAAGATGCTCGCGGTGGCCCACCAGGGCGTCGAGGAATTGCGGCAGGAGGGCAAGGAGGCGCGCGCCCGGTCGGACGCCGCCGCCGCGACTGCGGACAGGGCTATCGCGCGGCACCGCGATGCTCACGATGACGCGCACGCCAAGGTGACCGCTCTGTCCGAGGCCGTACACGGGTGGGCCGTTGGGGCGCAGGCAGTGGTGCGCGCGCCTTTCTTCGACCTGGCAGCCGTCGCGGACCAGGCCCGGGCATGGGGACAGGATGGGGAGTTCACCGCAGCCGTCCGTGACGCCGCCGCCCTGGGCAAGCGCGTGAGTACCGGTGCAGCCGCCGCCTCCAGTCGTGCCCGGCAGCGAGCCGAGCACCACCGGCACCAGGCCACAGCCGCCCGGCAGGCCGCAGCCCAGGCGGCCGAGCAGGCCCGGCTGTGGGGCAGCGGGAAGCTGCCGGCGCTGCCCGGCCCGGCGTGGCTTCAGACGGCCGACGAGGACGAGTGCTTCGCCGTGGCCGTCGACTGGCGCCCGGGCGCCCTGCCCGCCGGGCCGGGCCGGAACGCGGCGGAAGCCGCCATGGCCGCCGCCGGCCTGCTCTCCGCACAGCTGTCACCGCAGGGCGTGGCTGGCGACGAGGGCTGGCTGGTGGGGCCCTTGGGGCCGGAACTCCCCCTGGAGGACAGCCTCGCCTCCCTCCTGACAGTCGTGCCCGGCCACCGGCTGGGCGAGGTGGCCGACGCCGTCCTGAGGCGCATCGGGTACGCGCCCACCGCCGACGACACGGAGAGCGCCGGCAGGCCGGAACTGCTGATCGGCGCCGACGGTACCTACCGCTGCGGTCCTCTCGTCGCCCGGCCGCCGCAAGCGGTGCGTGGCAGCACACCGGTGGCCTCGCACATCGGAAGGGAAGCCCGGCGCGCCGCGGCCCAGCGGGAGGCCGCCGCGGCCCAGCGCGAATGCGACCGCTTCGAGCTGGCGGCAGCCCGGCATGCCCGCACCGCGGCGCGGTTCACGCAGTACGCGGCGCTGCTGGAACAGCTGGCCGACCAGTTCCCGCACGAGCTGTCCCGGGCCGCGTCGCAGGCCGAGACCGTCCGCGCGCAGTGCGCGGTGTCCGAGCAGGACGCCCGTGCCCACGCGTGCGAAGAGGACAGGCTGGCCCAGGCGAAGGAAGCGCAGACCCGGCGCGCGCTGGCGCAGTGGCGTGAACAGGCCGCCGCCTACGGGCTGCCCGACAGCCTGTCCCTGGTGCGCGACGAGGGCGAGGCGTCCGTCCGGCGCGCCGACCTCCTCAGCCGGGCCGTCGAGGAGATGCGTGGCGTCAGCGGCCTGCTCGAAGACGTGCAGGGGGCGGCGCAGACCGCCGGTGACGCACGCCGCCTTGCGGAACGCAGCAGGCGCACCGTCCTGGACAGTTTCGGACAGCTCAGCGATGCGCGGGCCACGCTGGAGGCCTGCCGGCAGCGCAGCGGCATGGACGAACTCACCCTCGTGCAGGAGGCGTCCGCTGCCCGGCAGGCGCACACGGACGTGCGGGAGCGCCTGGGAAGGGCCCGCAAAGAACTGGCAGAGGCGAACTCCATTGCGGCTGCGGCACAGCAGGCGCAGGCGGACGCCGCGCGGCGGCTGCAGGAGAGCCGGCCCCGGGCCCAGGCGTCCGTGGAAGCGGTGCGCCGGTGCCTTTCGCTCGACGGTCTCGCCGAAGCCCTCGCCGGGACGGCACAGGACGGCATGGCGGACCACAACGACGCCGGGACCTGGCTCAAGGAACTGCGTGCCCGCCTGCTGGCCGTACCGCAGCCCTCCGCAGGCATCGATGCGTGCGCCGACGCCCTGCGTCATCACCTGGCCGCCGCGCCGGACGAGGACTGGCGCCTCGGGCACGGTCCGGCACCGGAGAGAATGCCCACCCACCAACTGTCCCTGGCCGGACGGCGCATGTCCCCGCACGCAGCCGCCCGGATGGCTGCAGCACACCAGGCAGAAGCGCACCACGCCTACAGCGCGGCGGACGAGAACGCCCTGGAGAACTTCGTCCTCGGCCGGATCCCCACGGCCATCAGCACCGCCTGGGTCGAACTGCAGGACTGGGCCGAGCAGGTCAACGAGCAGATGAAACTGACCGCCGCATCCTCCGGAGTCGGCGTGCAGATCGAGCTTGCCCTGCGCCGTGACCTTCCCCCCTCCATCGCCACTATCCACCATCTGACCTGCAAAGTCGGTGACGCCGAGCGCACGCCGGAGCAGCAGCGCCGCATCGGGCAGGAACTCCTGGCGGTCATGCGGCTCGGCGAAGAAATGCGGGCGGGCGATGCCGGACCCGGCTCCAGACGGGCCGACCGGCTGGCCGAAGCCATCGACATCCGCACCTGGGTCACAGTCAAGTACATGATCACCCGGCCCGGGACGACGCGGCAGGAACGCTGGGGCGCCCGCGGCGTGACCGTATCCAAGGGTGAGAGCCGCCTGATCGTCCTCGCTCCCATGCTCGCCGCTCTGGCCGCCGAGTACCGCGATCTTCCCCCGCACGCGGCGCGCCTGTGCGCCCTGGACGAAGTCCCCGGCGACGTCGACGACCACGGCCGGGACGGCATCGCCGCCTACCTCGCCACCCTCGACCTGGACCTGATGAGCACCAGCCACAACTGGGACGGCTCCCCCGGCGCCTGGGACGGCATCGACATCTTCGAACTCGAGAAAGCCCCCCAGGACACCGTCATCGCCTTCCCCGTCCGCGTCTACAGCCCCCTGCTCCAGCAGGCCACCGGCCACCTCGACACGTCCCCGGCCGGCACGTCATGAACCCCACGGACCGCGGCCCAGCCGACTGCCCCGAGCAGCTCTGCCACGACGGGGCATGCCGCAGCGCCGATCTGACCGCCCTGCTCTGCCCCGACGCGCGGTGGCTGTGGGACCAGGTCGCCCGGCGGGCCGACCAGCGCGGGGACGCCGCCATGGACAGAGGCACCATCACGATCACCACCCCGCACACGCCCGCGCAACGCGCCGCCGTGATCGGTCTGCTTACCCCGCGGCCGCTGCCCGCCGGCCGCACACGGCGCATCGACCTGGAGCGGCTCACCCAGGCTCTGCAGCGTCGCGGACCGCACCTGACGCCGGGCGCGGTCGCCGCTCACGCACTCGGCAGACCCCTGGCCCACCGCGCCGCCGACAAGGCACGGCTCACCGCCCGCCTCACCACCCTGCAGCACCTGCGCAGCCGCCTGGCGCGCGCCCTGCCCCCCACCGCGCCGGTGCGGCCGGACGACACCGGCTGGGACGGCCTGCGCCGCCGCGGCAGCCTCGCCCGCCTCCTGCAGCACCCCCACCCGGAACAACTGCTGGCCGCCGCCTTCGCCGTCCTGCAGCACCTGCCCGCCTCGGCACGCGCAGACCGGCGCCGCCTGGCCCACACCGCCACCGGCAACCCCCACGCTCTGGACGCCGGAACCGAACTGGCGGCACTCGTCCTCGCCGAAGCCGCCACCGCCCGAGCCGACGCCGGGGCCAGCACATCAGTCCGGGAGGCCTGGGACCGGCTCGGCGTCGACCTCGACACCCTCACCGGCGGACTGCTCACCCTGGGCGTCCATCCCGCCGGCTGGCACATCCCCCCGGGCCAGCCCGGCATCCTGATCCCGTGGATGCTGCACCGAGCCACCTGGCCCACACCCCACCGCAGCGAGGAACGGTGGGTCTTCCTCACCGAGAACCCCTCAGTCGCCGCCGCGGCCCTGGACGGCGACCCAAGCGACGTACGGCTGCTGTGCACGGTGGGGACCCCTTCGCGTACGGAACTGGACGCCGTGGCGCGCCTGGCGGCGACAGGGTGGCGCATCGCCGTGCGCGCCGACTTCGACTGTGCCGGCCTCGCCCTCGTACGGGCCGTCATCGACGCAGTCCCCGACGCCGAGGTGTGGCGCATGACAGCCGCCGACTACACCACGAGCCTGCACCCGGCGCCGTTCGACGCGGGCCTGCTGGATACGGACCGGCTGGGCGAGACACCCTGGGACCCCTCACTCGGCGCCGTCATGCGCGCCCACGGCCGGCCCGCCTACGAAGAAGCCCTCATCGACCACCTCCTTGCGGACCTGCGACAAGGCCGCCCTCCCGGCAGCGCGCCAGCCCGCAGCTGCCCGGTCAACGCTCAGATGCCCCTGAGTAACGGCCGTACGGCAAGCAGTGCCTGAGGGCGGGGACCGGATCTTTCCCCCGCACGATCAGTCCATGAGCACGCACGCGGGCCTGGGCCGATGGCCAACTGCCCCGATACGCACGGAACTCATCCATGGCGTACCGCTGTTCGCCGGTGACTTCGACGAGACGCCGCCACGCAGCACACCTACCAGGGCCGCCGCGTCCCGCTGAGCCGAGGGCCACCCGGAGGTCCAACCTGCCAGCACCAGACCACCACGCTCGCTGCTTGACCGGTGACCGCAAGCACCGGATGTCGGCTTGGGCTAAGCCGAACCGGCAAGGCTGTGCAGGCGCCGCAGCAGGGTGCGGCACTTCTCGGCGGCGTCATAGGAGCCACCCAAGCGCTGGTTGCGGTACTGCAGGCGGTCAGCCGACCACAGTCCTCTGGCCATCGCGGCCGGTCCCATGGCGTCCTCCCAGCGGGCCTGCCCCAGCCATGCCCGCACCGGTGAGACCTCCTCATGATGGCGCAGCAGTTCCCGAGCAAGGACGCCGCGGTCGAAGCGAGCGTTGTAGGCGACGCAGCGCCGCCCTGCCAGGACACCGGTCAGCTCCGGGAGCAGGTCGGCAAAACGGGGGGCGCGGGCAACGTGTGAGGGGGTGATGCCATGCAGTTCGCTGGCCGTCGCCGTGATGGGCTCGCACGGGTTGAGCAGCTCGTTCACCACCGTGCGGCCCGTGCCGTCCATCACGGCGATCTGTAACGCCCACGCCTGTTGGCCCAGACCGGAGGTCTGGACATCGATCACCAGCAGGGCCGGATCGGCCAGCACCGCGCGCGCCCAGCGCGCCGCCTGCTCTCGCTGATGGGACCAGGAAGACGGTCTGCGCAGGACCCGCACCGCATCGTCCAGACACAGACACTGTTCGGCCGCGGACTGCACGTGCCAGAGGCCGTCGCCGTCCGGACGGGCGTGCAACGTTCCGAGGTACCGCTCGTTCTCGTAGATGGCCCAGGTGGGCCGCTCTGTGTCGTCGGGCCGCACGAACCGCACAGGCAGGCCATCAACCCGCCGACTGAAAGCATCTCCCCACTCGCCCGCGAACCCGGCGCAGGCCTGGCCCCACCGCCCGCCTCAAAAGAGGCGATGGACAGCCTTCCGGCAGGATTCTGCGTGCTCCATTCACTGATCATGGAACGCCTCACGCCACCCGCCGTCCGCGCCCGCACGACACGCCGGGAGGACTCATCCCGCAAGCGCACACAGCCCGGCGCGGACCCACGGGCGCTACACGAGGACGGCCGGGACGGCGTCGTCGGTACTCCAGTCGCCGTCGAAGAGTGCGGCCACCAGGCGGACATGTTCGTCAGGGAGCTGGCCGGCGCGGTGCTTGGTGCGGGCTTTGGCGAGCCAGGCGCCGATCTTGACCGTGTCGCCGTCGACGCGGATCGTCTCGCGGGCGGCGGGAGCACGGCCTTCGCGGTGGAGGAAGAGCTCCAGGAGCTGCACGGTCTGTTCGAAGGTGCGGCGAGTGCGGCGGGTGGGGGCGAGCGGGTTGCGCTCCGGGGTCAGGCCGAGGGAGGTCATCAGCTCCTGCTGGCCGGAGTGCAGGGTGTGCCAGGTGGAGAGTTGGCGGTGCAGCCAAGAGCCGATCTTCACACCGCGTAGGAGGGTGTCGTGGGTGAGTGCGGCCGGGTCGGCTCCTTCGGCGAGATGGCGGCGCAGGAGGTGGTATTTGCGGTGCCAGTCTGCGCCGTGGGGCAGGCGCCAGTCGTGGGCGAGGGCGGTCAGGGTATCTGCGCGGGCCTGATGGAGCTGGTTCTTGGCGGCGAGGTGGCGTTGTTCTGCGAGCCAGGCGCCGACGGGGGTGGTGGCGGGTGCGGCGAGGTGGCTGTGGGTGCGCAGGTAGTCGGCGGCGGCGGACAGGCGGGCGCGCCAGGCGGCGTCGTGCTTGTCCCAGATCATGTTCAGTGCGTCGAGTTCGGCGATCCAGTCCGGTTCGAGGCGGCCGGCGGAGTGGGCGTCGCGCATGGTGGTGATGAAGGTGCCCAGGGCGTAGCCGGTGGGGTCGGTGTAGTCGGTGGGAACGTCGAGGTGGCCGTGCTGGTCGCGGTAGGACTGGGCGGCGGCGAGCCCGAGGCGGCGGGAGCGGGAGACGGCCGGGTCGCGGGGGTCGAAGGAGGCCAGGTCCATCGCGCGGGCGATGCGTTCGGGGTGGACGGTGAAGTCGAAGTGCCAGCGGCGTTCGATGACGTCGCTGGTCTCCCTGGGGAGGCGGTTGGCCTTGTCGGGGAGGCGTTCGAGGATGCGGTGGTCGTGGCTGGCCAGCGCGCAGGCGATGGCCCAGACGGGTTCGTAGGCGGTACTGAGGATGTTGTCGGGTTGGGCGCCGGGCGGGATGTAGACGGGGACGATCAGTGAGGCGGTCTTGCCGGAGACGTCAAGGCGCAGGGCGTGGCCGAGGGCCTGGACGCAGCGGATGACGCTGCGGGTGGGGTCGGCGAAGACGATGGCATCCACGCTGGGGATGTCGACGCCTTCGGCGATCAGGCGGGAGTTGGCGAGGATCGCGCAGTCGGCGGCGGCGAAGGCGGCGAAGGTGCCAGCGCGCTGGGCGGGGGTGTGCTCGCCGTGGGCGAAGAACAGCTCGGGGGTGATGTCCGGGACGAGGCCGGGGTCGGTCCTGGCCAGCAGGCGCAGGGTGTGGGGCAGTTCGCGGGCGAAGAGGCGGGCGCCGGAGACGAGGTTGAAGTAGACGAGGACCTTCTTCAGCCCGTGTTCGGTCATGGCGCGCAGCACGGACAGGTGCAGGGCGGTGGTGCGCAGCGCGCTGTCCTGCTTGCCGTCCCCGGCGGGGGTGCTGCTCGGGGAGGGCAGGTTGAGGCGGTGGCGCAGGTCGGTGTCGGTGAGGGTGGGCACCACGATGCGGTAGTCCGCAGCGCGCGAGCGGTTACCACATCGCTGCGCGATGTGCAAGCGAACCACCGCGCTGCGCGCGGTGGTTGCGCCGGCGCAGCTCACCGAGGTCGACCCGGACTGGGACTGCCCGTGGCCGCTGGACTGGCAGCGGCACTACCGCGTCCTCGCGGACCTGGTCGACGCCGACGGCAGCCTGCCGGCCATCGCACCCGGGGTCCTGTTCGAGGGCGACGACCTGGGCAAGTGGCTGGAAAGGCAGAAGAATCCGGGCACCTGGGCGCAGTTGTCGACCGAGCAGCAGGAGCGGCTGACCAAGCTGGGCGTACAGCCCGCTGAGGCCCCGTCTCCCGCCCCGGCGGCCGCGCGTGCGACGAAGGGCCCGAGCAAGGCGCAGCAGGCGTTCCAGCGGGGTCTGGCAGCCCTCACGCAGTGGGTCGAGCGGGAAGGTGCGGACCGGCCCGTGCCGCGCGGGCACAGCGAAGAGATCACGGTCGACGGCGAGACGGACCCGGTGAAGCTGGGGGTGTGGCTCTCGAACACCAAGAGCCGGCGGGACAAGCTCACCGCGGAACAACGGGACGCACTCGCCGCGCTGGGCATGGACTGGGCGTGATTCCTACTCCCGTCTGCAAAGAGCACACGGGAGTACCAAGTCCCTTCAACTCCTTTACGATCCGCACCATGAATGAGACGCCCGCTTACCTGTCGGTCAGGGTCAACTTCAGCAACAGTGACTACGACAACGTGTGTGACACCTTCGGTGGCGGCTTCGACCGCCTGCCTGCCTGGCGGGAGCTGGGCAGCCTTCTTGCCCACCGGCCGGGATGGCACTTCGACGTCGTCAACCGAGGAGAAGCCCTGTGGTGTCTCGGTGTCCTGGGTGAGTGCCGCCTGGCGATCTACGTGACGGAGGACCTGCGGTACCACTGCTACGACCACGGCGCGGACTCGGACACCATCGCAGCGGACACCACCGCCGTGGAGTCGTGGCTCAAGGACAGGGAGGAAAATGCACGCCAGCCCAGTTCCCTGATCATCAAAATGGCGAGCGCCGACTCTTGGAACCTCCTGAAGAGCCACCCCTTCCGTCTACGCCTGAGCTGGTCGGACGGCTACTACGTCGCGTCCATTGCCGCCCTGGCTGAGGCGAGTTTCGGCCGGACCATCGCCGAGGCCGTCAACGGCGCCGGAGAGATGATCTGCCAGCTCTTCGGTGCCCCCGTGGAGATCGCCCCTGACCTCACTCTGACCGCCGAGCTCGATGAAACCGCGGTACAGCGCATCCGCACAGCCTGAGATCAAGGTCACGGTACTGCGCCCGCCGCTCGGTGGAAGAGGTGCGCCAAGGCCCTTCAGGACCGTTCGATGATCTTCTGAAGGTTTTTGAGTGCGCGAACCGAGGCACCCCTCGCTGCCATGGCGCTCACGAGGTCGTCGCCTTGAAGCTGGCCGGCCATCCGGAGAGCGTCAACGACCCGCCGCGCCGTCTGCTTACCCAATGTGTCGCCATAGCCGCTCCGGGAATCCACCACATCGCAGCGACAACCCCAGGAGACAGGGAGGTTCCTCTTCCCCGGGCAGATCCCCGGCCGGCCACGAAACCCGGTGGGCCTCGGAGACACGATGAACCGCCACAACCTGCCGGCCCGCGCGGCACGGAACACCGCCATGATGGAAGCACTCGCCGACCTGCCACCTATCGTGATCTCGGACCTCGTCGGCATCAGCCCCGTCACCGCCCACCGCTGGGCGCGGCTCGCGGGCGACAGTTGGTCCGACTACCTCGCCGCCCGCCAGTCAGCCCAATGAACGTGAACAACCCATCATGCTGCTCCACGGAAGTGCCTTCCGAAGCGACAGATCTTGCGGTTTTGGAGGCTGCACTCACAATGCCGTGCGACGCAAGGTAGCCAGCCCTCTTCCCTGGGCCAGCGCCGTCCACTGAGTTGCGGTATTTCTGTGGATGCCGAAGAGGTCGCCGACGAGGAGCGGTGGTAGCGCCCCTCCCATGCCGAGCAAGGCCGTGTCGCGGGTGGCGGTGGTCGTAGTACGAGTGACGAAACCGATCCCTGGGCTGCCCAGCGCCCTGGGCGCCCCGCTCCCGAGCTTGCACCAAGATCGAGAGAAGGGCGACCAGGTTCATGGAGCACCGAACGTCATGCTGGCTGCGTGGCCTCCTGAAGGCGAAAGAAAAGCGGCTCTGCTGTGGGCAGACGCCCCTCGACCGGTGTCAGCCGTTCGGTAATCCGCGTCGCGGCATCTGGAATGAAAGGGCGTAGTTCATCGGCCAGCGCACGACATGCGGCGATCAGTGTGACGAGGACGGTGTCGAGCCGCTTCGCTGCTTCACCGTCGCCCTTTCGCTCTTCCCGAGCCAGTTCCCAGGGCCTCGTGGCGTCAATGCATCGGTTGGCTTCCTCAACGATGTCCCAGACAGCGCTGGCGGCACGCCGAAAGTCGAAGTTGGCCAAGGCGGCATCGACGAGGCCAGGCGCCTTCCGGCAAATGTCCACCAGCACCAGCCCACTGGAATTACCAGCCGCGGAAGGGGGGACGATTCCGCCGCGAAAGCGGTGAACCATGGTCACGATGCGGTGAACGAGGTTGCCCAGTCCTCCGGCGAAATCCGCATCTGCGCGGGCGGTCAGGCGATCGGGAGTGAAGTCGGCGTCTCCGACCCGGGGTACATCGCGTAGGAGCCACCAGCGCACCGCGTCTGTGCCATAGGTCGCGGCCAGCGCAGCCGGGTCGACGGTGGTTCCGGCCGACTTGCTGATCTTGCGGCCGTCGACGGTGAGGTAGTCGTGGACCAGGATGTCGGTGGGCAGCGGGAGCCCGGCCGACAGCAGCATGGCCGGCCAGTACACGGCGTGGAAGCGCACCACTCCTTTGCCGACCAGGTGGACGCGGCGCTCGCTGGTGGCCCACCACTGGTCGTAGGCGGTGTCATCGGTGCCGTAACCAAGGCTGGTGACGTAATTGCCGAGTGCGTCCCACCACACGTAGACGACCTGGCTCGGGTCGTCGGGCACGGGGATGCCCCAGCCACGGGCACGACTGCGGGAGCGGGAGACGGAAAAGTCGTGCAGGCCGCCTTCGATGAGGGCGAGGACTTCGTTGCGGCGAGCGGCGGGCTCGATGCGCAGTTCGCCGCTCGAGATCAACTGATGGAGGCGGTCGGCGTAACGGGACAGCCGGAAGAACCAGTTCTCTTCCGCGACGAGCTGAGGTTCGGTGCCGTGCTCGCCACACCGTCCATCGACCAGTTCGGCAGGGGTGTAGAACTGCTCGCAGCCAACGCAGTACAGGCCTTCATACTCTTTGCGGTACAGGTCGCCTGACGCGGCGCACTGGCGCCACAGTCGTTCGACTCCGACATGGTGACGCGGGTCGCTGCTGGTGCGGATGAAGTCATCGAATGAGAGCGACAGCGGACCACGCAATGCGGCGAACGAGTCGGCGTTGCGGTCGACGAACGACTGCACGTCGACACCAGCCGCTTCGGCAGCCAGGACATTCTTCAGGGAGTTGTCGTCGGTTCCGCTGAGCAGCCGGACCCGCTCACCCCGTAGGCGGTGGTGACGGGCCAAAGTGTCCGCTTGGACGAGCTCCAGGGCAAAGCCCAGGTGGGGGCGGGCGTTGACATAGGGAATAGTCGTGGTGATGAAGCGGCGTCGTGCGGTCATCGGTCCTCCTACCGGGTAGCGAGGCCTGGTCGCACAACAGTCGAGGCCCCGTGTCCCGGGGCCTCGGATTCGGTACGCGTCCGTTCTCAGCAGCCCCATCGACGGGGCATCATCCAATGCTGAGGCGAAAGCGTGATCATGCGTCCGAGCGTAGCAACAGAGCAACGTCGCAGCACGCCACTTCCGGCCGGACGGCAGCCACTGCACAGAGACACCCCGGGCAGCGCTGGGCGAGGCAGGCATCACCCGGTACCCCGCACGACGAATTGCGCAGGGTTAGAACACCGCCTCTTCACCAGTAAGTGCGGGTCACCACCGAAGCCGTGATCAGCGCGGTCACCGGGTCGCTCACCGCGCCCCGCACACTGCTGCTGGGCCGCTACGACCCGTCGGGCCGCCTGCGGTACGTCGGCCGCAGCACCACCCTGTCCGGGGCCGCCGGCCGCGCTGTGGCCGACAAGCTGGCCCCGCCGCGCAGCGCGCACCCGTGGACGGGGCGGACGTTCTCGGCCGGCTGGGGAACGCAGCGCACCCTCGATACCGTCCTGGTGCAGCCCGAGGTCGTGATGGAAGTCGACGTCGACGTCGCCCGCGACAGCGCCGGACGGTGGCGGCACCCGGCCCGCCCGCACCTCATCCGCGGCGACGTCGACGTCCAGGAGGTGCCGCTGTTCGGCGAAGGCAGCGCCCGGTCATGAGTCAGGGCCGGGCCGTGGTCGGCTCCGTGGTCGGGCCGACCATGGCGGCCGCGGTGAGCTGCCGGCGCAGGTCAAAGAACAGCGCAGCCGTACGCCGGGCTGACCGGCATCCCGCGTCGTCTGCTCCGCCGTGACCGTCGCCCACTGGTGGGCGAGTAGCTGCTGGAAAGCGAGCGCAGTGGCGTCTTCGGCGGCCGCGACGTCGACGACGAGCAGGCCCGGCTCGCTTACGTGCGTTTCGTGGATCGGGCCCATGTACGGCACTACGCCCGGTCACCCCGGGAGAGTTCCGCCGCTGCCGTGCCTTCACCCAACCGAGTGGCAGGCCGTCAGAGGCTGTCGCCGCCCCGTCGTGGGGGCGAGTTACACGTGGCTTGCAGGCGGCAGCGTCGGTTGGTGACACGCCCGCCGCCGATGTTGACTGCGACGCAGCTTCCGGGTCAGTCATAGCTGGCTCGGGGGCTGTTTCATTTTCCGGCTCTTGCGTGAGCGATGTGTTCGGGGCCTGCAGTGCCGGTCAGGTGAGGGCGGACGCGGGGAGGGGGATCTCCGGGTCGTCCGGGTGAGCTACGCGCCACAAGGTGCCGTCGAGCCAAATCGTGGGGCTGCCGTCGTCCTGTGTTGGCGCAGGGGCGAGCCGGACGCTCATCCACGTGCGAGGTGGGAGGGCGGGCAGGCCGAGACCGGTGATCTGCTCGGCGCCGTGAGAACCGGCGCCGCCCAACGAGCACACCCCGACGGGCGAGTCTGCGCCGCGCCTCCCGCACCCGCTTGACGCCGTCACTCTGCATGGTGACGGCGGAAAGATCCGCCGTGGTGATCGCAGTGAGCTGAGCCCGTAGAAACAATTCCTCGGTACGAGCCTGCCCCGATGACTTCGCGAAGATCGCTTCCACCGAGTCCGCGGGAAGCCGGCGCAGGCGTGCTCGGGCAGCGGCAGGTCACGGTGGATCCACTGGATCGCTTTGCGGCCCTGCGCGCTCAGCCCCCGTTTGCCGTCCCGGTTGGAGCCTGCTCGCATCAGGTCGGGCTCCACTCGTAGCAGCCCGAGACTCCACCGGGCACGGGCATCGTCGGCCTGCACGAACAGGCACAGGCCCCCCTGAAGCTCAGGTGGGAACATCCAGTTGTTGCCCTGGGCGAATTCATCATGGTGCTCACGACCGGCGTCACGCTCGTGGCCCTGGGGCTGTCACCGGAATCTCTGGCTGCCGTGACCATCGCCCTCGCGGGCCTGTACTCGGCATGGCGCACCGGACGGCCGCCAACCGCGGCGCTTTCTGATACGGAAGGGGGCCGGGAAGGGACCCGAACCGCGAAGAGGCCCACGGAGGAAGGGGCGAAGCATCTCGAAGACGAGGCCACCCAGAAGGAGACCGCCAGGTAGGTGACTCCCGGCCCGCAGACCCCAGAGTCAGCGCATGTGGCTTGGGCAACCACACCCAGCAGCCCGCAGAGGAACCTGCTGGGTGCGGCAACTGCCGGCCCAGCGCCGCCCTTCCGCGTGGTTCAAAGGTCCAACATGAGCGGGGCTGCCCGCCCACAAGAACGGGAAGCCCCACCTGTCTGCCTGCCTGCGCCGGTCAACCGGCCATGGCAGCCATGACCATCGCAACAGCAACACCGCACAGCAGCACCACAAGCGGCCATGCCAGCCGGCCGCGCCCGGTACGCCTGCGCCATAGCACCAGCCACAGCACACACGCCGCCACGAACACGACCGTCACACCGCTCAGCTCGCCCTCCCGCCACGCCATCCGCACGGCGTCAGGGTCAGCGCCCCATACAAGGAGCGCAACGAGGACGCCCAAGGTCAGCGCACACGCCGCTTCCAGCAGCCTGCTCATGCGGGGCCCTTCTTCACAACGGGGCATCAGGTCAGTCCGCCGTCGGTACCCACTGGTCCGCTGCTCTGACGGCCGCGCGGGCGGCGAGGAGCCCGACGGCAATCGAGGTCACGGCGCAGACCGCGGCTGCAGCGCCCAAGAGGGGCCAGGACACGGTGCCTGCCTTGACCAACGCGATGAAGAACACCGCGTGCCAGGCGGTCACTACCGTGGTGACGACCGTAGCGATGAGCATCGGGACGGTCAGGTGCCAGGTGGTCACGGAGCGGAAGACCCGGAGGTTGCCAGTAAGGACGGACAGGGGCGCAAGGACGTGCCGGACGCGGACGAACTCGGCCGCCGAGCTCACCGCTCCGGCTAGAAGGACGAAGAAGAGCCCTGTACCGCCGAAGAGGCGAATCCAATTCACCAGTCGTGCACGCTCAGTGGTTTCCCACACTCCGCCGAGCCCGTTCACCTGCACTGCAGGGGTGGGCAGCGTGTACGCGGCCTGTTTCACCGCCCAGAGGTGTCCCGGCTCCGGCGTGACAACCACGAGCGTCTGAGTGCCGCCGGGTTTCACGGTGACCTGGGGCACCGGGGTGAAGGTGAGGTTGGTGCCGTACCACCGGCGCATTTCCTGGGCCTGGATGTTGCCGTGCGCCGCGTCGCCTTGACAGCCGATGTGCACAACGCGCAGATCGCGGCAGGTTCCCGCAATGCTGACCCGCGGGTCCTCCTGGTGACCCGGATCGTCCACGGTGTGGGTCAGAAGTGCTGTTCCGGGAGGCAGCGCGGCGCGGAAGCGGTCCGTCTCCGCGGCGGTCATTGCCGGCACGATGATCTCGGTCACGGTGTCCTTGACGCGCTCCTGAGTTGCGCGGACGGCCTGGGTCTGTTCTCCGAGGCGGCTGGTCCAAATCTGGATCTGCGTGAGGATCCCGACGCCGATCACCATGGCCAGTGCCAGCCGGACGATGACGCCGGGATGCGCGTGCGTCCACCGTCCGCCGATCAGCCGGCCCGGGTGGCCCGCGCGTTTCCCGCTGTCCGCCAGCCGCGCACCCAGTCGGCGGGTGAGGACCGCTACGACGGAGGACAGGAACGCCCACATCGTCACCGTTCCGCAGCAGTAGATGGCCAACTGCGTGCCCCTGGGGGCGTACTGGCTCATCACCACGAGTCCGGCGCCGGCGCCGCATGCCACGAGCCGCCAGCGCGGTACTCGGGAGGCGGCGGACGCCGGACGGGTGGACGTGCCGTCCGCGTGGACGCGGTGCGTCCCTACGACGATGGCCAGCACGAGCGCCAGCGCGCCCGCGGCTGTGGCTGCCGCTGCCGGCCACCGCTCCCACAGATCACGGTGGTTGAGGAGGTAGCCGGTGGGCGGCAGCCGCAGATTCCACCGGGCGGCGATGGTGTACGGGACCAGCGCAAGGGCCGCGCCCAGTGCGGCTGGGAACACCGCCTCCCCGAGATTGACCACCGCCCGGTGCCACCACACACCGCCCAGCGCCTGCAGCAGCCCGCTGCGCCGGTCACGGGAGCGTGAGCCCACCCGCGCCGCCACCACAGCTAGCGCGAGCGCCGGCACACCCGCCAGTGCCCACAGCACGAGGAGGGTCGAGTTCAGCGGCCACTGGTAGCGCATCTCGCCTGTCGCGCCGCCCCTGCCGCCGAAGTCGGCGACCGGCAACCAATCGGCATGGTTCGAGGGCAGAGAGGCCACCCGAACATAGGCGATCCGCTCGGAGGGGGAAGCGAGACCGTCGGGTCGCACGGTGCCGGAGAACGTTCCGTACCGGGTCAGGATCCCCTCGGCCCGGCCCGTACGCACCAGTTCGGGGGAGAGAAGCACCTCGCCGGGCTCCGGCCAGCGCCGGACACCCGCGGGCACAGGGGCGTCCTCAGTCATCGGGTGGACGAAGACGACGGACACCGGGTTCCCGCCGACGGAGTCCCCTCCCGGCCGGTACAGCAGCGGTGCGTCCTTGCCCTCGGCGAGCACCACGCCCCGCGCGTCCGACCGGGCCTCGCGCCCCTCGTAGGTGGCCACCGTGCCCGTGGTCGCCACCGCGACGAAGGCCACGGTAGCGGTTGCCGCCAGCAGCACCCACCAGCGCAGACGGTCGCCTGGCGTGGCCCGGCCGGCGGTCAGGCCGATACGGAGAAGTGTGATGACCGTGCGCACCGTGCCCGCCCTCACCGCGTACCCATCTCAGCCAGTAGCCCGGCACGGAGTTCGTGCCGGCGGTCGGCACGCTCGGCCACAGCCGGATCGTGGGTCACGACCAGCAGAGCGCAGCCGCGCTCGCGGGCACTGGCGTACAACAACTCCGCGACCGCGTCCTTGGCTTCGGGATCCAGCGCGCCTGTGGGCTCGTCGGCAAGAAGAACCTGCGGGTCGGTCATCAGGGCGCGGGCAACCGCGGTGCGCTGGCGTTCGCCCCCGGAGAGCTGACCGGTGGCAGTGGAGCTGGACGGAACACCCAGTTCGTTCAGTAGTTCAGCGGCTCGGCGGTAGGCGTCCCGGTGGCTTCCTCCGTCGAGCAGGACGGGCAGTGCGACGTTCTCCACGGGACTAAGCTCGGGAAGAAGCTCCCCGAACTGGAAGACCATTCCCATGGTTCGGCGCCGTGCCTGGGCGAGGCGTGCGGATCGCAGAGCGGTCAGCTCCTGCCCACCCGCCACGATGGTCCCGGAGTGAGGTCTGACCAGGCCCAGCAAGCACATCAGCAGGGTGGACTTGCCCGATCCACTGGGCCCGGTCACCGCCACGGACTCCCCGGGCTCGATGGTGAGATCCACGCGGTCCAGGAGAGTGCGGCCTCCGACCTGATAGCTCAGTCCGCACACGCGGAGTCCGACCGAATCGCTAGCTCTCACACAGCACCTGATCTCATTGCGTTGCACGGCTGACGGGGGCGCCGCACCCACCCCCATGGGGCGGATGCGGCGGGAGTACGGCTGACTACAGGTCAGGAGGTGTAATACCAGCCTGAACAGGCATCCGGAGCCCAGTCGCGGGACTCGCACGCCCTGATCTCCTTGATGGTCGCTCCGTCTGCGGAGTAGGCAGTGGTGCCGACCCCGCTGTGGTTCCACAGAGTCCGGTAGTCGGAGTCGCCCGAGCGGTAGTACTGCGCCTTCACCGGGTCGCCGTCCTCCTGAGTGTCCTTGACGGCCACCTTTCCGGAGTCGCTGGCCGCAGGGGACCAGGCGGTGGCGCCAGCCTCAGAGATCGTGACGGCAACGGCCGTACCCGTGGGGACCGCGAGCGCCAAACCGAGCATGGTGGTGGCCACGATTCTGGTTCTCTTCATACGTGTTTCTCCATATCCTTCGGGACCTCGGGTTAGCCGCACCCCAGAGTGACGCGAGTTCACCCTCAGTACATGACACGCCAAACACTCGTTCGATGGCAGCAGATCGTCAAGCGGTCGGCGTTCACATACGGAACTCGATTGGCTTCTTTGATCACTAAGCGTTCTGGTACATGTTCGGAGGTGGGCGCGTTGGCGGAACATCCCGCAGTCACGCCAATCGATCGTCACTCTGCGTATCATTGACCACATGTATGACATAGATCACATGGCTGTTCGTTCTTCTGCCGCTCTAGTGGACTTGGCCCACCCGGAGGGTCAAGTCCCCTGCCGTTGTGGGGTATTGCAAGGCTGAGTTGGTCTGCGGCCTGGGGGTAGATCTTGTCCATTCTGCCTTCGGGAAGGTATCGGCGGGGATGGTGCCTCTTGTCGTGGAGTAGCCGATCAACTGCCGGGCTTGTTGGTGGTGGCGAGTCGTTCGAAGGCGTCGAGGTTGGGTGCCTGCACGCCGCCACCTTCGAAGACCTCGTGGAGTTCAAGCAGAAGATGGGGGCCGCACCTTCGGGTCTCGCCTTCCCTCCGTACCAGTCGTCGAGGAACTGAGGCCGCACGGCTGACGATCGCGAAACCGAACGGATCGCCCGCCACGCGGACGCGGCGACGGTGGCGGCGACCGTGCGGACGCCCCGCCTGCTCGCCCAGCAGCGGCGCTGTTACGCCCGTTCCGAGCCGCTCCGAGTGGCGGTGCTCCTGGTCACAGACGGGTGGTGAACCGGCCGTCGGGCAGTTTCCGCAGCCAGCCGCGATCGACGAGTCTGACCAGCTTGCTGCGTAGCGGTTCCAGCTTCGCCCGCACGCCGACGTCCACCCCCACCACCTCGCCGACCTCGCGGGCCATAACTGGTCCAGCGGCCTGCCGCACGGCGTCGATGATGCGCTGGTAGTCCCACGGGAGCGAGTCAACCTCCACACCCGGTTCGCGGTGCGGGATCAGCATCACTGCTCGTCCGGCCACCTGCCCGGGCATCGGCCCGGCCGAAGCGCGTTCCTCGGCGAGCTGCCCAGTCATCCGTTCAAGGACACGTTCAGCGACGGCGAGTTCGTCCCGCTCGGCCCGCACTTCCGCAAGCTGTTTGGCCAGCTGTTCTTCGAGTTCGTCCAGTTCCGCGCGACGCGCGATGATCCGTTCCAGCAGCTCGGGATCCAGCATGGACCGGATCGTAGAAGGCCGCCCGGTCACGGCGAGCGGGAACCGACAAGCTGGCCCCTGGAGAGGGAGATGGCGGTCCTCGAACTGACACGGATGCGCCCAGCGTCGCTCGACTCAAAGCACGCGCTGGTAGCGGAGCTCAGTGAGCGTGATCCCGTCGTAGACGTCGTCCTGAGCCGCACCGTCAGCCTGGTAGCCGGCCCGCTCGTAGAAGCGCTGGGCTCGTTGGTTGTCACACAAAACCCACAAAGCTGATGCCTCAAAGCCCTGGCCCTTCATCTGAGCATGAGCCTCACCCAGGAGGATCCGGCCGATGCCCTGGCCGGTCAGATCCGGCGAGATGTACAGGGCGTAGACCTCACCGACCCGTCCCACACCGGGCATCTCACTTCGACACGGCCCGAAGCAGATCCACCCCACCGGGCCACGGTCACCGAGCGCCACAAGGTCTCGTGACTTTCGTCCGGGTTGAGAAAACCACTGCCGCCGTTGACCGACATCACCTTCCACCGTCATGGCATCCAAATACGTCTGGGGAACGATGCCGGCGTACGCCGCCTGCCATCCTCGGACTCGGATCGTCGAAACGGCCTCGATGTCGGCCGCATCCATCTCCCGCACGTGCACCATCGCGCCACCGTAATGGCGCAGGTACCACAGAACGAACTGCTTTACCCCGCTGTTGGTACCGCCCCTAACGAGAGCGGCTCCTGACGAACGATCTTCTCCGCGGACTGCCGCCCACGACCAGGGTGAGTCCCCCGAGCACGGGTCACACCAGCCCTTTGACCTGCGACTTCAAGTTGGCGGAGGCTCAGTGGCGTCCATCGTCATCCGGTGCGCACCTCGGTGGCGTCCACTCGGACAGCCCACCGAGTGGAACCCATCGGGTGGAGTCCACCGGGTGGAACCCACCGAGTGGGGGCGTGCGCGAAGCGCGGCCTCTTCGGAGGACCGCCCGGCGCGGACCATCGTGTCCTTGAGGATGGCGCCGGAGCGGGTCGAAAGGGTGCGCCCGGTGTGACGAAGGCCGTAGAGGCGGAACCCCGTCCCGGGAGACCGACGACCGCGCGAGCCCGACGCCGCTCCCGACCGAAGGAGGCGCACCGGAAGGCCGTGCCTCTCCGCCCTGCCCCTCGCCACGCAGCCGCAGGCTCAGCACGATGCCTGTCGCCGCCGGCAAACAGGTTCGAGGGCGGGCTTTTCTAGATCATCTGTGACAGCGTCAGCGACCAGCCGCGATATCCGAGGAATACGAGGAACCAGAACCGGCCCAAAGCACGGCTGCGTCAACGCCCTACCGTACTTTCGGCCGGTATGCGACGTGTGCTTCGGCTTTCTAGCCTTGGCGGCATGAACGCAGGGGAGCGGCCGACAGGATCAGGTGGAAGGATGCTCAACGTCTCGCTGGGCGTCGTGTTCGCCCTGGGCATCGTCTTCACGGCGTTCATGTTCATGAGCAGTTGGGGCGGCATCTCCTGGGTGTTCTGCTCCGCCGTCTCCATCGTCGTGAGCGGCATCGCACTGATTCGCGAGCGGCGCAAGTTACTGACCACGGTCGCGGGCCTGGTCGTGACGGCCGCCGCCATCACGGCGTCCCTCAAGGCCGGGGACGACCTGCCGCAAGAGCCCGCGCCCATCACTGCGCTCGCTCTGTCGGTTCTCGTCGGCTCCGCGATCAGGACGCTGCCGGCGGGACAGGCGGCTGGGATCGCTGTGGGCGGCGTCGTGGTGACCGCGGTCGTCTGGTCAGACGGGTGGAGCGGCGTGACGAGCGTGGCCACGATGGGGATGCTCGCCGCCCTGCTGACGGGGTTGCTGCTGCGCAGGCTCGACAACCGCGCGTTGGCCAGAGCCCTGACACAGCAGGAACCCTGGGCCAGCCCGTCGCAGTCCTAGCGGCGAGACGTGAACGCGATGAGCGCCGCTCGGCCCGCCGCCAGTACCGCGCAGCCGTCCGGCACACCACCCGCGGCCCCGCCGAACGGTGGGGATGTCTCCACGATCCAGCGCCGGGGCAGCACGATGAATGCAGGTCGCGATCACCTTGATGACAGGCGTATTGCCCGCAGTAAGGTCGCACTGCCGGCAGTGATGGCCTCCGCGCGCACACAGGCGGCTTGATTAGCAGACTGGCGCTTACCACAGCTCTCGGAGCCTGTTGAGATCGACGACGTCGTCAACGGGCGGCGCTTTGGCATCGATCGGCTTGTCGTGGAGCTGCTCGGCATCCGCCGCCACCTGCCCGGACGTCGCCACGCCCCGTCCCACGCCACTCTCGCCCGGCTCCTGGCCGCCCTCGACGGCGATGCCCTGGACGCCGCGATCGGCGCCTACCTCGCCGAACGCGGACCACCCCGGCGTCGGCGCCACCGGCCCGGTGCCGCGGCCGGCGATCGCGGTGGACGGCAAAGCGCTGTCCGGCTCCGCGCACCGGCAGCAGCGCCACCGGCACCTGCTGTCCGCCGTCACCCACGCCCCCACCGTCACCCTGGCCCAGCAGGAGGTGGGCGCCAAGACCAACGAGACGGCCGCCTTCCGCCCGCTGCTTCAACCACTCGATCTGACCGGCACCGTGGTCACCTTCGACGCCCTGCACACCGTCAAGGACCAGGTGCGCTGGCTGGTGCAGGAGAAGAAGGCCCACTACATCGCGGTGATCAAGGGAAACCAGCCGACCGCGTCGGCCCAGCTCAAAGCACTGCCCTGGGAACAGGTGCCCGTAGCGCACACCGTCTCCCAGACCGGGCACGGGCGGCGGGAGTCCCGCTCGGTCAAGACCATGGCCATCGCGGCGAACCTGGGCGGGATCGCCTTCCCCGAAGCGCGGCTGGCCCTGCGCATCCACCGGCGCCGCCAGGAGAGCGGCAAGCGGCAGACCCGGGAGACGGTCTACGCCGTCACCAGCCTCGATACCCACCAGGCCAGCCCCGCCGACCTGGGCGGATACGTGCGCGGGCACTGGGGAATCGAAAATTCCAGCCACCACGTCAGAGACGTGGTGTTCGCCGAGGACGCCTCCACCGTCCACACCGACAACGCGCCGCGGGCAATGGCCGCTCTGCGGAACCTGGCCATCGGCAGGCTGCGGCTGCTGGAGCCGACAACATCGCCAAGACCACCCGAGCGATCCGGGACGCACCCGAACACGCCATCTGGATCTGGGGCATCACCGACAGCCCGCTCCTACCGGGAACTTGAAGTCGCCCTGCGCACATACCGCTTCATGACTGCCATCAGTCCACAACATGCCACCCCGTGTCAGCGGCGAGCCCGACCCGCATGGGCCAGTCACCAGCAAAGACATCGCCCCTCTGGCCAACCCTCACTGACACGCTCCCACTGAGGCGCAGCCGCCAGATCGCACCTCGTCGGCGTCCGGTACAGAGGGTCGGCGCGACGCTCGCGGGGACGACGGCCGTGGTGACAAAGCGCTACGACTCCTGATTGCACGTTACGCGTCGACGCATCACTACGTGGGGATGTATGACCTCATGCGGCGAAACTTGAAGCGCTGGTTCGCTGGCCATACTCTCGCTCTCGCATGGGCAACAGGTGCCCTCGTCATCGGCTTCTTCATCATTTTCTACTGCCAGGGGCCCTGGTGGCTTGACGGTGACCGCCTGCGTGCGCTCGGCACATCGCAGCCAGCGGCACAGCATGCCGCGCTGGACCGCAACCGATCACAGATCCTGAAGATCGCAGCAGGAGCCGGCGCTTTCACAGCCCTTGTCTACACAGCACGCAAACACACCCTCGACCGCAGCTCGCATGCTCTCGATGAGCAGGCACAAATGACCGACCGCTACATCAAGGCCGTGGAGCAACTCGCCTCACCAGCCGCCGACGTGCGCCTCGGCGGGATTTACGCACTGGGCAGGATAACCACCGACTCGCCCGCAGATCGTCTGATGGTACGTGAGGTGCTCGCCGCCTACTTACGACACCACTCCCCCACGACCGAGCCTGACGAGAGCGCGCCACGCACGCCTAATCCCCACCACCGGCAGAGTGTCGACATCGGAGCCTCGCTGACCGTACTCGCACGGAGCACGGGCGAGCGCGGCGACTCCCGTCTCGATCTACGGCATAGTCACCTTGACGGCATTGAGATCATCGGGGGGAACGGCCTTAACCGCGCCAACATTGCCGTCTCCTGCCTCTACAGAATCAATTGGGTGAACCTGTCACTCAAGGAAACCAACTTTTACCGCTGTAACCTCGTCCGCGCAGGGATCCTCAGCTGCGACGTCAGCGGAGCGCACTTGGTGGAAGCCAACATGGAGCGGGCTCTGCTCTACGACAGCACCTTCGACGGCACCATCTTCCTCGGCGCGAATCTCACCGGAGCCAACCTCCTGAAGGCCGACCTCTCAGGCGCACTGCACTTGACCGCAGAGCAACTTTCAACCGCGGGGATCGGCCTCTCCACCAAGCTTCCCCTTCATCTCCAGGACGACGCGTGGGTGCAAGCGCGCCTGACCGAATGTGCCACCTGGGCACCACAGTGGGATTGGGACAGCCTGTTGCCTCCGCCCCCAGCGCCGACGGGGTCTGTCAAACGAGCGGTGTAACTGGGGTTGTTGAGGGTTATTGACGGGCTGCGGAGAGGCGGCCGTCGAAGGTGATGTCGAAGGCGTTCAGTGCGGTCTTCCAGCGCATGGTCCAGCGAGCCTGGCCCTTTCCGGTGGGATCGAGCGACATGATCGCCATGTAGACGCACTTCAACGCGGCCTGCTCGTTGGGGAAGTGACCGCGGGCTTTGACCGCCCGACGGATCCTGGCGTTGACGGACTCGATGGCGTTGGTCGTGCAGACGATCCGGCGGATCTCGGTGTCGAAGCGGAGGAACGGGGTGAACTCTTCCCACGCGTTCTCCCAGAGCCGCACGATCGCCGGATACTTCCGGCCCCAGGCGTCGGCGAACTCCGCGAACCGCTCCAGGGCGGCCTCCTCGGTCGGCGCTGTGTAGACGGGCTTGAGGAGCTTGGCGATCTTGTCCCAGTCCAGGCGGGCGGCATAGCGGAAGGAGTTCCGCAGCAGGTGCACCACGCAGGTCTGCACGATCGTCTTTGGCCAGATGTCGGCGTACGAGCTGAAGTGCAGAGTCGTGTACGGATGAACGTGCAGAGGTGTCAGGCGACTTCGATTTCGCGCTCGATGGCTTTGAGGCGGTTCTTCAGGCGGTAGCTCGGGCCGTTGATGGAGATCACTTCGCAGTGGTGCAGGAGGCGGTCGAGGATGGCGGTGGCGAGGACCTCGTCGCCGAAGACCTGGCCCCATTCGCTGAAGGTCTTGTTCGAGGTGAGGATGATCGAGCCCTTCTCGTAACGCTTGGAGATCACCTGGAAGACCAGGTTCGCCTCGGCTCGCTCGAGGGGCTGGTAGCCGACTTCGTCGACCACGAGAACGGTGGGCCGCAGGTAGGTGCCGAGTTTCCTGGCAAGCCGTCCGGTCTCCTCGGCGGCTTTGAGGTTGCGGACCATGTCGTCGAGGCTGGTGAAGTAGATCGAGTAGCCAGCCCGGCAGGCCGCGACCGCGAGAGCAACGGCGATATGCGTCTTGCCGACCCCGGGCGGCCCCAGCAGGGCCGCGTTCGCCTTGCCCTCGACGAAGGACAAGGTGGCCAGGTCCTTGACCTTGCGCGGGTCGAGGTCGGGCTGGAAGGAGAAGTCGTACTCGTCGAGCGTCTTGTGGTGCGGCAGCCGGGACAGCCGCAGACCTTGGCGGAAACGTCGGTCGTCACGGACGGCGAGTTCCTCGGAGAGGACCAGGTCGAGGAAGTCGAGGTAGCCCATCTTCGCCTCGTCGGCCCGCCGGGTGTACTCGTTGATGGTCTCCGCCAGGTGGGGCAGGCCGAGCTTGCCGGCCGTGGTGCGGATGCGGTTGCCGGTCAGCTCGCTCAAGACGACTCCTTCGTCGCTCGCCTGGTGGTGAAGGGCCGGGTCCCGGTCAGCTCGTCATAGACCGACAGCGGTCGGCGGCCGACTTCGATCTGGGTGGCCGCGGCCCGGTTCAGCAGGGCCTGCAGCGGCCCGGCCGCCTCGCCCGGGGGCGGTTGGTGCCGGGTCCGGGGCGGGACGTCACCTGTGGTGGTCCGGCGGCCCTTGCCGGTGGGCAGGCCGTCCCAGTGGCTCTCTTCGACGACACGCGTCCCGCGGCCGACCGCCCGCGGGTGCATCGCCAGCAGCGTTTGGCCGCTGCCGTCAGGAGCGGTCGAGTGGAGCATGACCTGCGACTTCGTGGCCCGGATCTCGACCAGCTGGCGGGGGCGGACTCGACGGGCGGGCACCGAGTAGAGGTTGCCACCGAAGGCGACCAGACAGTCTTTGCCGACCGGCCGCAGGTGCCGCTCGGCCACCAGATACGGCGTCGGCGGCAGTGGTTTGAGGGCCGCGTGGTCACGGGCCGCCCGCTCGCCGATGACCTCCCGGTGCGTCTTGTGGATCTGAGCTCGCCGCTGCGGCACCCAGGACAGGAAGGCGGCGTCCATCTCCTCGATGGAGGAGAAGGCCCGTCCGGACAGGACATGGTCGCGGACGATCAGCACCTGCCGTTCAACACGGCCCTTGCCGGTGGGCCGGTAGGCGGCCAGCACATCGATATCGAAGTCGTAGTGGCCGGCGAAGCCGACCGCCTCCGGATGCAGCGGAACGGCCTCACCAGGGGCGACGTGCCGGCGGACCACGGTCTTGGTGCGGTCGTAGACGATCGTCATCGGCACCCCGCCGAAGTGGGCAAACGCCCGGCAGTGGCAGTCGAAGAAGGTCTGAAGGTCCTGGCAGGTGGTGAAGCAGCAGAACGGATCACGCGAGTACGACAAGGTCATGTGGAACGAGTAGACCTTCGCGATGCCCACGTGGGCGAGGACCTTGCCCTCGTGTCGGGTAGGAGCGCCGCATTGCTGCGGCGCTCCCTCCTCAGAACCGGGCTAGCAGGTTTCCCCGCACCACGGCTCAAGCAAGCCCCGAGGGCGTCACGAGAGTGCAACTACTGCTGGTTTCCTGCGGTTTCGGGCCCGAAGGCCGCGATGGCAGGAGGCGTGCACAAGGCATGTTCGGTTCCCGTCCGACGTGTCGTGCCGTCCGTGCAGAGTGAGATAGTCGGCGGCTATCGCCCTCTTGACGACGTTCAACCACCATCGCTCCCATTCCTGAGGCGACTGCGGTGGCTGATCGGCGGTGAGAAGGTGCTCCCCGCAGAGCGGACAACGACCGTCCTGTTTGGCGAGCAGGCGCAAGTTGTAGTTGTCCAGCGGGGGTTTGACCTTTCGTCGCCGCTTGACCCAGTAGTCCGTCAGCTCGGGATCGTCGGGTGACGCCCCGCCTGCGATCAACTGGTGCCGAACGATGTTCGTCCAGGAGAACTTGAGCAGAATCGGGATCTCGCCGCGGTCGTTGAGCACGTTGGCGCGATCTCCGAACACCCACCGGTCGTTCCTGAACTTGTTGAACCTGCCGAAGTAGCGTCGAACGATCCACTTCTTCGACTTGTTGGGATGCATGCGTCTGGCCCACCGGTAGGTGAGCCACCACACGTAGTGATCCAGCGCCGTAAAGATCCTGCTGGACACCACCCCCCGGTAGTAGGCAGCCCAGCCCCGCACGATCGGGTTGAGCTTGGCGATGACAGCCGTCGCGTTCAAGCCGCGCAGACAGCGCACCTCGTCCGCGAGCCTCTTCCGGATGCGCCTGACCGCCTCCGCACTCGGTTTGATCAGCAGCTTGCCGCGTCGATAGCGGCGGACGTTGAACCCGAGAAAGTTGAAGCCCTCTTCGAGGTGGACGATGCGCGTCTTGTCCTCGTTGAAGACCAGCCCCCGAGGCGCCAGCCACTCCGCAAGCTGTGCCTTGACCTGCTCGGCCTGCTGCCTGGAATGACAGCAGGCGACCATGTCGTCGGCGTATCTCACCAAGATCGGAGAGCCCGCCACCACATCCCCGGCGTGAGTGCCGGTCATGAGATAGCGGACCCCTGCGGCCTCCTCCAGCCCGTGGAGGGCCACGTTCATCAACAGCGGGCTGATCACGCCGCCTTGAGGAGAGCCCTCCTCGGTCGGCGTGAACTGCCCTTTGTCGACCACTCCGGCCTTCAGCCATCGCTCGATCAGATCTCTGGCCGGGAACGAACCGAGCGAGTCGAGTAGCCGAGCGTGGCCGATCTTGTCGAACGCAGCGGACAGATCAGCATCCAGGATCCACAACCGGCGGGCGCGTGGCCCGCTGAGCGTGGAGAACAGGGAGCCGATCGCGTCGGCGCAGCTTCGCCCGGGGCGGAACCCGTAGGAACGGGGCTCGAACCGGGCTTCCCACTCGGGCTCCAGTGCGCTGCGGACCCGTGCCTGATGACAGCGGTCCAAGATCACGGGAATGCCGAGCGGTCTCTGCTTTCCATTGGCCTTCGGAATGTACACACGGCGCACGGGCATGGGGTCCCAGGACGAACGCGTGCGGTGCACCCGCACCGCGACCGCCGCCCTGGCCTCGGGGGACAAAGCTGTCTCCCCGTCGATCCCGGCCGTCCGGCGCCCAGCGTTGCGCTGAGTGACCTGCCGCACGCTGACCAGCGTGTTCGACCAGGACCTCAGCATCAGTTTCTGCAAGGATCGGACCTGGGCCCAGTCCTCTTCTCGTGTCGCCTTGAAGATCCTTCGCCGCAGCCTCACTACGTTCTCCTCGTGAGTCCGCCAGACAATGGCGTCCCAGTCGAGAACGTCCTCGGGTCCGTTCACCACGATGGTGTCCAACATGTCCCTCGGTTCGAGAGGCGCTCGGCCTCGGCGTTCAAAGGCTCACCAGCCCACGTCAGCGCCCTTTCGGGCCCGGTCGCCTGACCGGCATCCGGCCGGTTCCCCGTGACAGCCGCCTGGAGAGGCAGTCGTGGTGTCACGAGTCCCGTTGCCTTTCGGCAGCCGACATCCGCTTCTTGGGCATCCTGTCCCGCCGAGGGCTTCCGCCCCTCTTGCGATCGGCCTACCGAGCCAGATGGCCCGGACCCCGACGGGGTTTCCACGTTCCGCGCATACGAGACGCGACCGGGGAGGGCGCCCCCTAAACCCCGGGACCAGCGGTGTTCTTGCGACCGACGGGGCAGGCTTCGGTCGCCGCTCGCCGCCTCTTCCAGCGGCCAGGTCCTATCGCCCGGTGTTCTTTCCGTCTCTCCGGGCTTGTCGATGACGAGGCATCACAGGGGGTTCACTCGCGTTCGCCCGTCCGGCCTTCTCCTTGCCCGGTTGCTCCCCCTGACGGATCGGGGGCCCTTGGGCGTCTTCCCTGAGCTTCGCACCCTCAGCGGGCAGGACCCGCGAGCGCACGTCAGGGCGGAGATAGGTCTCGAACACTGACCAAGAACTACGCAACCGGCATGACCGGCCTCCAATCTGCGAGTTCACTCATATGCGCGACTTCGTGTCGCACCGCCCCAGTCGACCTGGGCCTGGGCGCCCGGGATGACCTCGAACCGGCGGTGCATCCCCGCCAGTTCCTTGGGCGTGATGCCGAGTTCCTCGGCGATTCTGGGCCGGGCCGTCTGAACGTAGAGCTTGGTCCGCTGGTAGTTGCCGGTGAACCCGTACTCCGTGGCCAGCCGCTCGTGGATGACGGCGGCCTTCATCAGGATCTCCGCCCGAAGCATCGAGTCGATCAGCGGCGCGAACTCGTCGATCACCCTCGCCCGGGACCGCCCGCTCGATGACCTGCGTGGAGGTGACACGGGCCCGTCGGCGGACAAGTACTTGCTGACCGTCCGCCAGTTGAGTCCGGTCTCTTTGGCGACCTCCGACAAGCTCATGGCACCAGACTCGACCAGCCCGCGAAAACGCCGCAATTCCAGCCAGCGTTGCGGATCCAGGACCACGGACCACCCCTCTCTGCAACCTCAGCAACAGGCAGCAGAGTGCCGAGCATCGTCCCTCAACACATCAAGAACCCTGCACGTTCATCCGTACGCGGCTATGTACGTTCACGTGTACGCCGACACCAGACCGTCTCGACCGCCTCGGGCAGGCCCTTGAGCCCGTCGCAGACCAGCATCAGCACGTCGTTCACGCCGCGGTTCTTGATCTCGGTGAGGATGTGCATCCAGTGCTTGGCGCCCTCACCGCCGTCGCCGGCCCACAGCCCGAGGATCTCCCGCCGGCCCTCAACGGTGACGGCCAGGGCCACGTAGATGGGACGGTTGGCGACGGCGCCGTCGCCGTCGCGGATCTTCACGTGGATCGCGTCGATGAAGACCACCGGATAGACGGCTATCTCTCGCGCTACTGCCTGGAAGGATCCGACGGCCGAACGATCCTCAATTACGCCCAGTGGACCAACAGCGACGCCCACCGGGCCTTCGCTGCCAACCCCCAGAACCAGCAGACCCTCGGCAACGCGATCCAGAGCATGTTCACAGCCGGCCCGCCCGGCCGCTATACGCTCCATCGCTCCATCGCCCTGCGCGAGGCCGCCGTTCGATACTTCACCACGGCGTCCTACGACACGGAAGATTCTGCAACCGCCCGTGAACTCGCCGACACGTTGGCCGCTCAAAGCACCGCCGCCGCACCATCCGAGCTGGTCGCTGAGCACTTCCACATCAGCGAGGACGGCCAGCCGAGGCTCCGTCCTCGGGCAGCGGGAGGTAGCCCAGCTCGTCGATGATCAGGAGCTTGGGGCCGGCGAAGAAGTTCATGCAGGTCTTCCACCGGCCCTCGAGGGCGGCCTTGTGGCACTTGGCCGCCAGTTCGGCAGCGGTGGTGAAGTAGACGCGGTGTCCGGCTTCGACCGCGGCCCGGCCGAGGGCGACGGACAGCATGGTCTTGCCGACCCCGGGCGGCCCGACGAACAGGACGTTGGAGGCGTCGTCGAGGAAGCGCAAGGTGGCCAGGTCCCGGATGAGTTTCTCGTCGACGCCCGGCTGGGCGGCGAAATCGAAGTCGTTGAGGGTCCAGGGCTCGGGCAGGCAGGCGAAACGCAGCCGGGCGGCGAGCCGGCGGGCCTCGGTGGCCTCGACCTCGATCTCCAGCAGTCGTTCCAGTGCCGCGGTCAGCGACATCCGTTCGGTGCGGGCCTGGTCCAGGACCCGGTTCAACGCCTCGGCGGCATCGTTGAGTTTGAGGTAGGACAGATGGCCTCGCAGCTGCTGGAAGCGGCGTGCTTCGCTCATCTGCATGGGCGACGTACTCACTCCGGGTTCTCCTCCTTCGGCTGGGGAACACTCCGCAGCCGGTCGGCCACGGCGGCATAGTGGGACAGGTCGATCACGACCCGCTCGGCCGGATCACCGACCAGAGACGGCCCGCGCAGGCGCTCGGCTTCCGCGAGCGCGGCATCCGACAGCGGCTTGCGGACCTTGCTCTTGCAGGGGGCCCGGTCGGAGAACGACGCCAGTACTGCTCGCTCCAGAGCAATGACGTGGCCGTCGTCCCGGACGGTCTGGCCGGCGCCCCGCGGGGCCCGGCGGTGCTGAGCGATCACCGCCCGGCCAGCGGTGGCGATCCGCAGGTCGTTCTCGCCCAGGCGGTGCAGCACCTTGACCTGGACCCCGGGCAGGCCCGGCGGGACGGAGTAGAAGTTGCCGTCGAACTGGACCAGGCTCTGCGGGGTGACCGTCCGTTCGACCTCCAGCTCCGCGGGGAAGGGCCGCACCGGGATGTCCAACAAGGCCTCAGCTGCGGCGAGTTCGCCGACTGTGGTGGCCACTCCGTCGATGCGGCGGCGCCGCTCGTCCATCCGGACGGCGAGTTTGTCGACGCCAGACTGGGCCTGGATGACGGTGAGCCCGTCGGGGACCGTGCGCCACCAGCGTTGCGCGGCGGAGTGGTTGGCCTTCTCCACAACGCCCTTGCGGTTGCCGCGGCGGGGCGGGCAGATATCCACCCCGGCCCCGTAGTACTTCGCGACCGCGGCGAACGCGGCGGTCACCTGCCCGCTGGAGGGGTAACAGACCGTTGCCATCCGGTCGAACCGCCATCGCCGCGCGGTCCCGCCCAGTCTGCGCATCACCTCGTCCAGAGCCTGGACGAGGTGGGGGAAGTCCTCCGACTCCGAGAGCACCGCACGCCACCGGCCCGAATGCGCAAGTGCCCCGACCAGGAGATGCGCGTGCTCACCCACTCCCCACCCCTGCGGAGGGTCCGGCAGTTCCAGCCAGTCGAACTGGATCTCCTCGCCCGGCGGATGCGCGATCATCGCAACGTTGCGGCCGGTGGAGGCGTGACAGGGTTCGCAGTGCGGGCGGACCTGATAGCGGCGAAGGGCCCGGGTGAACGTCGAGTACGCACCCTGATAGCCGAGCGCGGTCACCTCGTCGAACAGCGTCGAGGCCCACAAGTGGGGGTCGTCCGCGAGTCGTTGGCGGCAATAGGGCAGGAACGGCACGAAGGCGTCCGGTGCCTGCCGCCGCTGCCCGGGGGTTCGCTCACCGCTCAGATAGGCGCGGATCGTCTTGCGGTCGCGGCCCAGGTGCCGTGCGATCGCCGAGATCGTCCATCCCTGGCGACGCAGAGCGTGAGCGTCCACGTCTTCCTCCCGTGTGAGCATTCAGGCCCCCGAGCAGGCCGAACTCATGGCTCCGGCAGGCTCTCCACGACACACCCAAGCCAGCTCGACACGCCGGGCAAGATCACGCGAAAAGACCCAGCAAGGTCACACGAAGGGCGGGGAGATCAGCAGAGCGGGTTTGCCCCATGCCGCGAACACGAGCCCCAATGTGGTTCGTCAAGGAAATCGGGCTGCGTCGCAATGGGCTGCCGGGCAGCATGGCGGGGTGTCTGATCTGCTGTGGGCTGACGTTGCGTACTTCTTCGACCCTGACCTGATGGGTGCGCTGCCGGACGTGCGTGTCCCGGATGCCTCAGTCGAGGACTGGCAGGCACTCCTCGGCCTTGTCGCTGAACGCGGCTGGAAGTACCAGTACTCCGAGGGCGAGATCGTGCTGCCAGTGCCCCCAGCGCAGACAGTGTTCTCCCGTCCAGCCGACGCCGAGTGCCCCGAGCTGCGGGTCTGGCCGTCAACCGATGTACTGGCGATCTTCCGTTTCCATGCAGCCGAGGAGATCGACTTCGATGTGGACCTTCGAGAGCTTCAGGGCCAGGAGCGACTCGACGTCTTCTGCCGTTTCCTGCGCGACATCGGTCGACGGTTGGACAAGCCAGTACTGATGGATCCAGAGGGCGATTACGGCCATCCAGTACTCGGGTTCGATGTTGAAGCCGATCGCGTCGTACTCCTAGCTGAACCGCCCGTTATGTGACCGCCTGCCGCATAGGCCGGGATGCTGCAGCCACGCACGCAACGCTCTGTTACATGGGGAAGTAAAACGAGCAGGTCTGGCGAAAGCCTGAGCACAGGGTGGGGAGATTCAGATATCGCCATCAATGCCGCCAGCGCATTGTCAGTGGTGGCCGCGATCCTGCTCGCGCGATGGTGCCTGACGGGTCGAAGGAACAGGCCGCACACTGCTGCCGTAACCGAGCAACGCCTGCCGACGGACGCGCCACGCGCTCAGGGGGCGGTGCAGGAGGCCGAAGACCTCCTGCACGGCTAGGGCGTGTTGCGAAAGTGCTGACCGTGTCGCACAACGATGTCTGATTTCCGCGAGCAAGATGCGCCTTTGCTGATCATGCTGGCGCCATGACGATGTCATCCACTACAGACTCAGTGACAGTCCTCACCGGCATGTATGCGGCTGAAGCCGAGTACCTGGCGGCCGGAGGCCCTGGCGAGGCTTCGTTCAACTTGCTCGCCCCCTTCTTCGCGTCGAATGTCGAGCTGCACCAGGCGGATGCTCTGCCATACGGAGGTACTTGGCGTGGGCACAAAGGAATGACGCAGTTCTTCCTCACGATGGGACAGGTGTGGGAGACGTTCGACATGGTGGAGCAGGAGTTTCTGTCCACCGGTGAGACTGCGGTCGTGCTCACTCAGGTCCGTGCTCGCGCTCGTGCGACCGGCCGTGAACTCAGCTTCCCAATCCTGCAAACGATCAAGGTCAAGGACGGGCAGATCACCGAGGTCCGTCCGTTCTACTGGGACACTCAGGCTATCGCCGACGCCTGTGCCGGGTCCGCGCCGACGGACTGAGACCGACTGCAAATCCGCTGGTCACAGCCACTCGTTGAGGACTGCGACCAATACAGTCGCCTCATAGCGGACGGCAAGTTTGTCGTACCTTGTCGCCACGGCACGTTGGCGCTTGAGACGGTTGATCCCGCACTCGACGGCATGCCGCTGCTTGTAGTCGGTCTTGTCGAACTTCGGCGGCCGGCCGCCCCGGGAGCCGAGCTTCTGGCGGTTTCGGACCCGGTCCGAGGGCACTGGGATCGTCGCCTTGATCCCGCGTCTGCGCAGGTAGGCTCGGTTGCTACGGGAGTCGTACGCCTTATCGGCACGCACTCGGTCCGGGCGCTTGCGCGGCCGCCCGAGGCCCAGCCGGGGGACCCGGATCGCTTCCAGGACCGACTCGAACTGCGGGGAATCACCCCGCTGACCGCCCGTGATCACCACCGCCAGCGGCTTCTGCCCCTGCTCGACTGCCAGGTGGATCTTGCTGGTCAGCCCGCCGCGGGACCGACCGAGACCGTGGTCGGCCGGCTCGACGGCAATGCCGCCGGGCGGCTCCTTCTTTCGCCGCCCCGGCGGCGTGCTGGTGGGCCCGGCAGACCGTGGAGTCGACGTTCACCTCCCAGGTGATCAGGCCCTTCGCGTCCGCCTCGGCCTGGAGCTGGGTGACGATCAGGGCCCAGGTACCATCGCGCTGCCAGCGCCGGAACAGGTCATAGACCCGGTCCCACGGGCCGTAGCGCTCGGGCACATCCCGCCACGGAGCACCAGTACGGGTCCGCCACCGTATGCCGTCTATCAGCTGCCGCCGCGTCCACACCCGTGGACGACCCGGCTTGACACCCTTCGGCAACAACGGCTCCAGCCGGGCCCACTGGCCATTCGTCAGATCACCACGCCCCACAAGAAGTGATCATTCACGACCAAGATCTACTTTCGCAACAGACCCTAGGGGGCGCCAGCTCCGTCCCCTCTACCTGTCCGAGCGCCATGACCATCAGCCCTGAGCCGGTCTCGCAGGGCACGGCCGACCCGGGGCACCGGTAGGTGCTGAGGGCCTGGCGAGGGGTTCGCGGCAGTCGATGTCGGCGTCGACGCCGACGATCTGCAGGAGGCGCATCACGGCCTCGGTCGGTGTGGCCAGGCGTAACAGCCGCACGTCTCGGTGGGGCTGCGGTGGGCGGCGACGTGGCCGCGTCTCCTGCTTGCAGCACGACTTCCCCGTACCTGGCTGGCCAGCCGGGCCTGGCCAACCTGGAATGGCAGACCGCTGCGGCGGCGTGGAAGCAGAAGCGGGGCGGGCGGCCACCCGGGTAGGGGGCCGCCCGCGCGCTGTCACAAGCTGAGGTAGAAGCGCACGGTCGTGCCGTCGTCGCTGGTGTATATGCGCACCAGGTCGGCGACGTAGTGGACCAGCATCAGGCCCCGGCCACCCAGCTGGCCGGGCTCCGGCGGGCGGCGGCCGGCCAGCGGATCGGTCAGCAGGCCCGCATCGCGGACCTCACACACCAACTGCCCCTGCTCGGCCCAGATGGCGAGTGTCCCGCGGCCTCCGCCGTGGACCACGCTGTTGGTCGTCAGCTCCGCGACCGCCAGCTCCAAATCCATCAGCCGCTCCCCGGTCATGCCCAGCCGCGTCGCCTGAGCGAGAGCGAACTGGCGGGCCGCCGGAAGGTCTTCACCAGCGTAGGAGAAGGCCGCGGCGTCCGGTGCGGGAGCCAGTGCCTGGTTGTACCGGTCGACGACCGCCTGCCAGTCGTAGGCGTCGCTGACCGATTCACGTCCCTGCCCGCTGATGAGGGTCGGGTGGGTGATCTTCGCGTCAGCGATCACCTGCGGGTCCAGCCGTACCTCGTCGTAGGGGCACAGGATCGTCACCGGCCGGCCTTCGAACGCGGCGTTGATCAGCGCCTCGTGCTGTGCGCACGCCGGGTATTCGATCGCGCTGCGTCCGGCCCAGATCGGCTCGCCGATGATCCGCACACGCCCCTTCGGGTGGGCGTCGGCGAATCCGCGCAGCACCTTGGGGATGATCCGGCCCGGGTTGCGGCCGGCCTCGGTCATGTCCAGGAACAGGATGCCCTCGGCGTCCCCGCCCAGGCCTGTCTTGATCAGTTCCAGGTTGGGGCCGGGTACCGCCACGGCCATCGGCTCGCCGCCCGCCAGGCCCTCACGCAGGAAGGCCGTCGTCTGCCGCGTGTACTCCTGCTCGGTGCGGTAGAAGAGGGCGGGGTGCACGAACGCCTCGCGGGTGGTCACCGTGCTCGTCACAGAGCCACCTCGATCCGGTCCAGGCCCGGCCAGAACATCTCCAGAACCCGCGGCAGCTGCGGCGGGGGATTCTCGACCACAAACCTGCCGTCGGGCAGGTTCATGGCGGTGACCGCCAGCGCGGTCACCCCGGCCACGTCGACGAACGCCACATCCGACAGCTCCACATACGACACACCCGCGTGCCGCCCAGCCAGCTCGGACAGGGCCTGCTCCCACGACGGACGCGTGAGGACGCTGATCTCACCGCGGGCACGTATCCCGGAACGACCCGGCAACGGGCTCACCTCCAACGCAGCCCTCCCGGGCACCGGGGCGGGCCCGCCCACCACATGTGGGGCATCCACGCTCAGACTCCTTCACATCAAGCCGCCTGCCGACCCTCCCGGCACGGACAGAGGAAAAGCTCCGCCGACGGGGCAGTGTATCCAGGCGCCAGACACGCTGGTTCTGCAAATGGGAGCTCGCGCAACAGTCAGGCGCACCTTGGCGCGGTTCGGGCTCGAGGGCTGGAAGGCCGCGCGGCGGCACGGGCATCGATGCCGCGGTCACTCACCCCGCGCGTATCTACGCGCTCCCAAGGCTCGGCGTCTGCGCGGGAATGCCCTGCAAGCAGGTGGTGACTCGTCCCCCGTGGGGTTGGGAAGCAAGCCCCCCGCGGGTGTCCTCCGGAAGCTGCCGGGGGACTCACGCGTAGTGACGGGCTGGAATCGGATGGATGCTGACAGGGAACCGGGGCAGGCGTGTGAGAGTGCCCCTGTCCGCTGCCTTTCTCGGTGATTGCCTTGGCCTCATCCGTCCCTCCCCGTCCTCAGCCCACGGCGTCGGCCGATGAGCTGATGGAAGAGCTGGAACGGTTACGGGCGCAGAACCGGCAGCTGCAGCAGGCCCTCGCCTCGCACGCCGTCGTCGACCAGGCCATCGGCGTCCTGACCGTCCTGGGACAGATACCCCCGTGCGACGGCTTCACGGTGCTGCGGGAGGTCTCCCAGCACACCAACATCAAGCTGACCCAGGTCGCTGAACAGGTCCTCAAACACAATCAGGGCGCGGCGCTGCCCGATGTCCTTCTCGGAGAACTGCACGCAGCGCTGGCCCGCCACGCCGCCTCACGCTCTGTCTGACTGGGGGCGGCCCGCGTCGTCTACAGGGGCGGGCGTCCGGCGATGGCGCCGCCGGCATCGTCCAGGAGGGCGATGCGGGCGGTGATGCGCTTGCCGACCGGCTCCCGCTGCGCTTCGAAGCCCTGGGCGACGGCCATGACGATCTCCAGACCGTGCTGGCCCACCCGGCCCGCGTCGGCGGCCCTCGCCACCGGCAGCACCGGATCGCCGTCCCACACCACCACCTCGACCGCGTCGCCGACGATGCGCAGGTCCATCAGCACCGGGCCCGGCGCATACTTGCGGGCGTTGGTGACCAGTTCGCTGACCACCAGCTGGGTCAGGTCCACGGCCCGCTGCGAGACCGGCAGGCCGTACTCGGCCTGCACACGGGTGAGGAAGCCGACGGCGAAGTGGCGGGCACGGGCGATGGACGTACCGTCGCCTTCCAGGGCCACCGTGGTCTGTATGGCCTGCTCATCCGGTACCGCGCTGTCCTCACCCACCGGGGCCGGTTCCATCGCGGCTCGCTTCTCCTACCCCGTTCACACCCCCGCGCGTACCCGCGCATGCGTGGTACACGCTTTACGCCTTCGATAGGAAGGCATTACCCGGGCTGTGCAGGGCAGCACTGCTGGGTGAAGGTTCTGGTGTGCCAGTATCACCCACATGGCTGAGGGAGAGATGGCGGACACCGGACAAGCCGCGCAGCCGGCCCGGCTGTCGGTCGTCTCCACCGCCACCGACGGCATCCGCGTGCTGACCCTGGCAGGAGAGATCGACCATGACACCGGCCAGGCGCTCCGCCAGGCCCTGGACGCCTCCGGCGCTCCCCGCCCCCGCATCGTGGTCGACCTGAGCCGGGTCACCTTCATGGACTCCACCGGCATCAACATCTTCGTCGCCGCCCACCGCACTCTCACCGACGCCGGCGGCTGGATACGTCTGGCCGCACCCGGCGAATCCGTGATGCGCACCCTGCAGATCGTCGGCGTCGACGCCGTCATCGACTGCCGCGAAACCCTCCCCCAAGCACTCAGCGACTGACCGATCCCCCTACCGGCCATGCAGCTGACCGATCGGCTCAGTGCTGATGGTGGTCGCGTTTGGACAGGTAGAGGGGACTGAGCTGGCGCCAGTAGCCGTGCACGAGGTCTTCGGCCTCCTGCACCGCCCGCTGAGCGCATGGCGCGTCCGTCACCAGGCGTTGCTCGGCCTGAGCCGCGGTGGAGCCCGTGCGCCGGACGTCCCTCAGCGCCGTCCAGCGGGATACCGCAGCAGTGCGGGGCCTGCTCCTTCGGCCCGTCAGGCACCAGCGCGCGAGCAGTATCGCGGCCACCACTGACAATGCGCTGGCGGCATAGACCTCATGACCGGCCACTGGCTCCTCCTGCCGGACACCCGTACAGACCGTGCCGGGTTCATGTGCCCCGGTATCGCATCGTCAACGTCACCGCTGGGCTAAGAAACCCTCACATGCCATCGCCGTGTGGCGGTGGGGTCGCCACTCAGGCGGGCAGGGGCACGCTCGCCGGTCCTGCTCGACCCGGCCCGGTACGCCGTTAAGGGGCAGCATGGTCGGGGGTTCCCCTCGCGCCCGACCACGGGCTGACCAAGACCGGTCCGGTCATCGGTCACCCGGGCGGCCGATGGCCCTGGGTGGGAGGCATGGTGCGTGACGTGGACGCTGCCGGAGCCGATGCTGGCCACCCCCGTGCCTGATCCTGCTCTGCAGCCGGGGTGGGCCGGCGAGCCGAAGTGGGACGGGTTCAGGGCCCTGCTCTCCGTGGACGCGGGCCAGGTGGTGCTGCGCTCCAGGCGCGGCACTCAGATGCTCCCGGCGTTTCCGGAGATTGGGGCCGGGGTCGTGCAGCTGCCGGACGCGACCGCGTTGGATGGCGAGTTGGTCGTATGGGATGCCGCAGGCCGCCTCGCCTTCGAGCAGCTGCAAAACCGGCTTCAGCGGCGCGGTGCCGGGGCGGCCCGGGCGGCGCAGGGGTGGCCGGCCCACTTCGTCGCGTTCGATCTGCTGCGCCTGTCCGGGACGGACACGACCTCCTGGCCGTATCGGCGGCGCAGGGCCGCGCTGGAGTCCGTGTTCGCCGCCCGCCGGCTCATCGCGCCGTGGGTGCTGTGTCCGTCGACCACCGAGACCGACGTCGTGCGCGAGTGGCTGACATGGGCGTCGGTCGGGATGGAAGGGGTGGTCTTCAAGAGACTGGACGACGCCTACCGCCCGTCGGCGAGGGGCTGGCAGAAATACAAGACCCGCGAGACGAGCGAGGCGATCGTCGGCGCGATCACCGGTTCCCTGGATGCTCCCCGCACGCTGCTGCTCGGCAGATACGACACCGAAGGACGCTTTCAGTACGTCGGCCGCACCACCACTCTCGCCCAAGCGGCAGGTGCGGCGGTCGCCGGCCTGCTCGCTCGAGGGCGGCGCGGGCATCCGTGGACAGGCTGGTCGTTCTCCGCCGGGTGGGGGAGCCAGGAGAAGCTGAACGTCACGCTGGTGGAACCCGAGCTGGTGGTGGAAGCCGGCGTCGACGTCGCCCGCGACGCCTCCGGCCGATGGCGGCATCCCGCACGCTGGCACCGTGCCCGCCCTGACCTCTCCCCCGCCGACGTCCCCCGCCTGACGTCACCGCCGCACTGACGGCGGCCCGGCGCGGCGGCCCGCCGACGCGCAACCGGCTGAGCGCGCCCCGATCCCCGGCTGCGTCCGCGCCGCCCATCCCGCCCTCCCTCATCCTCAACTCCAGCCAGGGCATGGTCGAAGGGGTCGCAACGGGGATGTCCGCAGCCCGACCACGCCGAACACCCGTGGTGGCCTGGACGGACTTCGAGGCGCTGTGGAGGCCGGCGCAACACCTACCGCAACACTCAGCCGCAACACCGGGCGCAACCTCTACCGCAACACCCAGCGCAACACCGGGCCTTATGAGGCAAAGAGGCGGCTGGGCGGGCTGGTCACCGTGTCGCGCACGACCAGGTCCAGGACGTCGCGACAGATTGACCCTTCACAGGATCTGTCGGTCACCCGGTGGACACAGATGGTTCACCACGTAGGCAGGGGAAACCCGGCAGAGGCGCCACCGGATGCGCACAGCGCCAGTCGGCGGCGGCGCAGGGCCACCCCGCTGGAGGAACCTCGTGAACAGCGAACCGACCATCCCATCCTGCGAGTCGCGCTTCCCCGCAGTCACGGCGAGCATCGCGGCCGCCCGGCACTGGGTCCGCGACTGTGTGGAAGGCTTCGATGGCCCGCTGCGCCGACACTCGATCATCCAGACCGCCGAACTGCTCGTCTCCGAACTGATCACCAACGCCATCCGCCACGGCGCCGGCCCGCCCCTGATCCGGCTCACCTGGAACGGTCGGCTGCTGCGCATCTCGGTCAGCGATGACAGCGACCGCTGGCCGCGCATGCGTGCCACCAAGAACATGGAGCCCGGCGGCTTCGGCATGCAGCTCTTGGACCGACTCGCGCAACGCTGGGGCGTCACCCCACGCCACCCGGGCAAAACGGTCTGGGCCGATCTGAGTTTCGTCCCTTGAGGTGCGAGGGAGGCAGGGGGCGAGTTCACCGTCCCTAAACGCTCGTCCGCGACCGACTCAAACGCCTTCAGTCCCGGACCGACACCCTCGACGGTTTCATAGCTCGCACTGGCCTGACCCTCGACGTCCAGCTTCCCCCTGACGAGCCAGTCAGTAGCTGTCCGCTGAGGTGGGCTGGCTGTCGATCACGTCGGCGGCTGTGGCGTGGACAGGCAGGAGTGAGTCGACGCCGGTCATGCTGAGCATGCGCATGAGGCGGTCGGGGACAGCGGCGAGGCTGAGCGAGCCGCCCGCTGCCTGGGCCGCGTGCCAGATCCCGATGATCGCGCTGAGACCGGCAGAGTCGCAGAAGCCGACCTGTGCCAGGTCCAGGGCCAGGCGCGGGTGTCCTTGTTCGATGATTTCCAGGGTCCCGGAGCGCAGGGTGGGCGCGGTCTGCACATCCATATCTCCGACGATCGTGGCGATGGCGAGGCCGGGCTGGGGGTAGTGAACGGTCAGGTGAAATGTGTGAGTCACGTCGGTCATCGCTCCTAGCCGAAGTGTTCGGGCGCGGCGGTGGTGTGGGCGGTGGCGGCGACGCCGGTGTCAGGCGCGGTTTCGAAGTCAGGTACGGACAGGACCAGCAGGGCCACGTCGTCGCCGACTCCGTCGGGCAGTGAGGCCAGCAACGTGACGGTTTCTTCGACCAGGGCGGCGGCGGTCACGGGCCCTGTGCGCTGGTGGAGGAAGCCGGTCAGGCCGTCCTCGCCGAGCATGGCGCCCTGGGCAGTGTGGGCTTCGGTCAGCCCGTCGGTGTAGAGGAACAGGCCCTCTCCGCGGGCCAGGGAGAAGGTGCTCTGGGCGAAGTGTGCCTCGGGGAAGGCTCCGATGAGCATGCCGCCCTTGGGACGTACCGACTTGACCCATACCGCGTCGCTGTCTTCGGGGCGCAAGTGGTAGGCCGGTGGGTGGCCGCCGGTGGCCACTGTGACGCTGAAGCCACCGTCCTCGCGGGGCGTCAGGAGGCCGAAGATGGCGGTGCAAAAGCGGCTTCCGGCGGTGACGTCGGTGAGCAGGGCGGTATTGAGCGTGCTCAGGACGGTGACCGGTTCCGGGTCGATCTGGGCCGCGACGCGCAGGGTATGGCGGGCCAGGGCGGTGACGGTCGCCGCCTCGGGGCCCTTGCCGCACACGTCACCGAGGAAGAACGCCCACCGGCTGCCGTCGACGGGGAAGAGGTCGTAGAAGTCGCCGCCCACATCGTGTACGGAGGCGGTGTGATAGTGGCAGGCCAGCTCCAGGCCGGGCACCACGGGAAGCGCCGGGGGCAGCAGGGTTCGCTGGAGAGTGGAGGCGAACGCGGCGATGGCGGTCTTGTCCTTCTCCGCCTGTTCCCGCGCCTCCCGTTCCACCTCCCGCCGCTTCTGCTCGTTGCGTAGTGCGCGCAGCGCCGAGAGCCGCAGCTCCATCTCGTCCAGCACGATCGCCGCGAGATCGGCCAGAGTGGCGGTGTCGTCCTCGCTGATGGAGCGCGGTTTGGTGTCGAGGACGTTGACCGTGCCCAGCCGGTGGCCGTCGGAGGTGATGATCGGTGCGGCGGCGTAGAAGCGCACCCCCATCTCTCCGGCGACCAGCGGATTGTCTGCCGCCACGGGATCACGAAGAGTGTCGGGAATGACCAGCGCGTCGTCGCGCAGAATCGCCGAGCCGCACAGGCCCGGATCGCGGCCGATCTCCTTGACGCCCTCCAGACCGTGTGCGGCCTTGAACCAAATGCGGTCGCTGTCCACGATCGTGACCGTGGCCACAGGGACATCGAAGAGGCGGGCGGCCATCGCCGCCACCCGGTCGAACGCGCCGTCGGGCGGAGTGTCGAGGATGTCGTAGCGGCGTACCGCAGCCATACGGGCCGCTTCCACCCCCGGGTCCGGGACCAGCCCGGGCCGCCGCCCGGGCACCGGGGCTGCCGCCGCAGCGTGCTGGGTCATCGGCTTTCCTCTCCGTCGATGGGCCGCCGCGCGGCACGAACCGACGCAGCCTAGATGGAGTACACGTCCGAACGCCAAGGCGGGCGGCGGTGTACGAGGTGCCCTCTCGCGCCGCGAGGTCGCGGACGGCGCCCCTGGGCGTGCTTGTCGGTGTTCATGGACCGGTCGCTCTCCCGGCGGCCGACCCCACGCATCGGCCGCCTGGTCCACGCTCACCCCCCTCACGGGCCGTACAGGTGAGGACGGGCAGCCAAGGCGGGTACCGCAGCCGACTCGGGGACGACTACGGCACCGCCCGCGCGGCCCGAAGAACACGCCCGGGGACCCGGCGCAGAGGTGAACGTCGTGGAGGAACTGGATTCAGTGCCCGCAAGAGCAGTGGAGAAACCAGGGAAATCGACCGTGTGTTCTCGCATTCGCCGGGCACGAGGAGCGACGGAGGTTGATAACTATGGTTCCCCTGCTTCTCGTTCTTCTGCTGGCTCTGATCCTCTTCGGCGCGGGCTTCGCGCTGAAGGCACTGTGGTGGATCGCCGTCATCGTGCTGATCGTCTGGCTGCTCGGCTTCGTCATGCGCTCCGCGGGCACGGGCGGCCGCAAGGGACGCTGGTATCGCTGGTAACCCGCCAAACAACAGCATGCCTGGGGCCCCGGATACACCCGGGGCCCCAGGCATGTCGGGATCAGGACATCTCTCCGGACAAACGGTGTAACTGCCACCTTCCCGGGAACCGGGCCTCATAGCTGGGGCCCGGTGAGCAGTGGAACCTGCGCCTCCAAACCACCGGACCCCAGCCATCCCCACATCGCCCCCCGCGCCGCGATGCTCTACACCTCTCCCCCAGCCCCCAGCACGACGTACCGCACCGGCTGCAGGCCCGCGTGATCGTGTCGTAGACCCGGCGGCGCAGCAGCTGCGAGATCCAGGTGCTGCCGGCCTTCTGCTCGGGCACGTCCTGGTCGTGCTCCTGGTTCTCGCAGCGTGCTGGTCGTCGGCTCCGGCGGGGTGACCGGCTCGATCTCCTTCTTGCGGCGGCCCCGGCTGCGACGCGCGCCGCTCATGCTCAAGCGCCAGTAGTCCTCGGCTTCCTCGAGGAGCAGCACCCGCTGTCCGCTGTGTGCCCAGGCCGCCGCGATCCCGCCGACCAGGTAGTAGAGGTTGCCCGAGCGCTCCGCCAGGAACCGCAGGACGTGCGGTGCGTGCGGCGTATCGCCGGTCGCCGCGCGCAGGGCTTCGGTGTACTTGGCCCCGCTCCGGCTCGCCCGGCGGGCGGTCTGTGCGGCGGTGGACTGGTTCTTCGGCATGACGTACTCCTTGGCCGGTCCGGGCCACGCCCCCGACACCGGCTCGTACGACTGCCGTGGACACGACGGAACGCAGAACGGGAAGGAGCGGGCCCCGCAGGACCTTGACCCCCGCGTCCGGCGGCGTGGCTCCGGAAGCGGGCGGTGATCGGCAGTACGCACTAGCCGGGCAGGATGCTAACCGGCGTAGCCGCACCGGCCGAAGCCACAAGCCGGCGTTTCCCTCGAACGGGCGAGGTCTGCGGTCGGCTGTGCCGCTCAGGCGTGCCCGGCCTCCGCTCCCCACAGCGGGCGGGCGTTCCCGGTCCCGCCGCAGTGGAAGCAGCGGCCCGAGCGGGCAGTTCCCGGCGTGCCGATGGTGTCGGCGGCGTCCAGCAGGAGCCGGGTGAGGCCGGTCAGGTGGTCCTTGTGCAGGGCGAGGTCGTGGCGCCTGCCCACCGTGATGTCCAGGGCGACGTCGGGGCCGAGGGTCCGGGCGTCCCAGCTGATGCCGCGCGTGGCGGTGGAGATCATGTCGTGCAGGTCGCTGGTGGTTGTCCCGGTCAGCTGTATCCGCGACGCGAGGACGATGTCCGGTGCCTGGACGAAGGACAGGACGCCCGCCGGCAGGACGAACGGCTCGAGGCCGACGACAGGATCGCGGTGCGTACTGCGCAGCCGGGCCAGCGCGTTCCGCATGTAGGCGCCTGGGCCGTACGGCCAGGCAGCCGCGGCCGCGACGTCCTGGTGCTTGTCCTGCCTGTTGCGCCTGATACTCACGGGTCTCCTCAGCTGGTGGTTGCGTCGACGTCTCCTTGGTACGCCGGGGCCGGGGCGCAGTGCGTGCCTGGACCCCGGTCGTCCCGCGCGGTGGCACGGGGACTTCAGTGCCCGTTCCGCCCGCCGGGCCGGACGCCGGGCAGCCCCCTTCGCGGCAGGGGCGTGCCCGGCGTCGCGTGCGGCGTCAGCGGCCGGCGGGCTCGGGATAGCGCTCGCGGCGCCGGTGCGGGTCGTCGACGCCGATCTCGTACCAGGGCTCGCCGCGCTGGAGCCGGGGCAGGGTGTTCACCCACACCGCGACGGCGATGCCCTTCACGTCGTCGGCGAGCGCCTTCAGGCGGTTGTCGAGCAGGTGCTCTTCCTTGCCCGCCAGGACGACGTGCAGCCGCGGGAAGGTCTGTGAGCGGGTGTAGCGGTGGCGCTGCCAGAACGGGAACGTGCGGCCGTTGGTGCCGCGGGCGCCTTCCCAGACGCGGTGCCCGGCGTAGCGCTCGTAGTCCCAGACCTCCTTGGCGAGGCGGGCCTGGGACATGGTGCCGTTGTCGAGCTCGAACAGGCGCACCTCGCTGGTCCTGGTCGGCACGGCGAGGACAGCGTCGGTGTTGAAGCTCAGGCCGGTCTCCCTGATGGCGTGGTTCACCTCCACCTGCCAGTCGGTCAGGCACTCGCGGTCTCCGGACAGGACCGTGTCGGTGTAGGCGAGGATCATGTCCGTCACCGCGACACCGTGCGGGCCGAGCCCGGCCCGGACGGCCTTCGCTCCGGTGCCGGCCTTCGGGCGCAGCGGCAGCTCATTGCCTTCGGCCAGAGCCTTCTGCCCCGACACCGTCAGGTTCCAGATCTGGTGCTTGCCGTCCTTGCCGTTCGTCTCCGCCAGTCCGAGCTCCGCCAGTTCCACCATCGCCCTGCGCACGTACGACCGGCCGTCCGACTCTTCCTTCGTGATCACCTGAGCCATCTGCTGCACCGTCGCTATCCGCACGCACCCCAGCAACCGCAGCGCATCGGCCCGTACCTTCCCGGCTGTGGGAGTGGACTTCTTCCCCTTCGCCGACGTCTCAGGGGAAGGGAGAGAGGTGTCAGCGTGCCGGGAGGCACCCTGGCGGGCGGTGTGAGCTGCGGTGATGGGCACGACGTTGGAATCGTTCACGGCACTGGACGCGGCACTGGATTCCGGGCCGCCCGGAGGCCGCTCAGCACCCCTTGTCCAGGTCGGGCGCGGCTCCGGGTCGGGCTGCCGGGCGCTGCTGGTGTACGTCATGACGAGGCTCCTCACGCAGTGGCGCGGGACTCCGGACAGAATCCCGCCGTCACTTGCTAGAGGTGTGGCGAAAGCCAACGGTGTGACATTCCACCTGGCGCCGTTACCGAGCTGTGATCATCCGGTAGGTGCCGCTGTCCTGTGTCAACGAATCTGGAGCGTCTGCCATCGAAGTTGGACTGCTCGCGGGCGCTCCTGCGGCACCTGAGTGGGTAGCCGCTGAATATGGGGCGGTGGTGGAAACGGATCGGTGCAGCGGTGGCGACGGGAGTCGCGATGAGCGCTGCCATGACGTGGGCGGGCGACATGACGTGGGGGTGGGACTTCGCGGCCCGATGCCTACTCATTTCGGCAGTGTGGGCAGTGATGGGCCCCCTGGTAGCACGGTCTCGACAACGCGCTGAGCAGCGAGATGACCAGCAAATCCGCGCCATCCGGGAGGCACGGCGCGGTCAGCGCTGACCGCAAATAGCGCCCCGCGTCGGTCCATCTTCGATGGCAAACGGTCCAACTTCGATGTCACGGGACAGCCGCGCAGAGCTCGGTGACGATCTCGAATGAGGTCGTCACCGCCGGCACCGCCATGGCCGGCGGCATCACCGCGTGCGTGGTCTGGCCGTGCGCCATCCCGTTGCGGATCTGCCGGCCATGGTCCAGGTACTCCGCCTGCTGGGCCGTCAGGATCCCGTCAGCGGCCCCCTGTTTGATGAGCCCGTGCAGCGGCTTCTTGCCCGCGTCCGGGATGCGGTCGCGCAGCACGATCTCCACCGCGATCAGGGAGTGCATGACCGCCACGGTGGAGAACTCGTAGCAGTAGTACGACTGGCGCAGCAGCTCACGGGTCGTACGCAGGACTGTCGCTGCGGCCTCGGGAGCGCCGTCGGGCACGACCAGGTCCTCAACGAGGTCGTGCATGTCGGCGTAGCTGTCGACGAAGAGGTGGGCGCGTTCGTCCGGGACCGGGAACGGCAGCCGCTGCGTGGTCATCCCCGCAGTCTCCCAGCGGCAGGCCCCGGGCGGCAGCGGCTTTTCCCCGGGGTGTCGCGCAGCGTGCCGGGACGGAGATTTCTCCTCACCGGAATGGGCGGAATGCCGCAGGTAGCGGAGCCGGACAAGGGGGCCACGCGAGCGTCGGCCGGGCGGGTTCGCTCACCGTCGGTGCGCGGAATCTATCCACAGGCACATGCTCCGAAGATCGCTTCTGAGGCCGCCACGATCAGCGCGGCGGCCCATCGACAGTGAGGAAGCGTCATGGAGACAACTGCGTCGAAGGTTTCCCAGCTCGCCCCGGAGCAGATCGCGCGAGCCGCCGATTACGTGGAGCTGGTCTGGCGGGGCCAGGGCAGCGAGCAGGACAAGGCCGCGCTCGCCGCATTCCACTCTGACGGGTCCGAGCTCGCGCGGCTGATCGGCGAGTTCGGCGAGCTGCTGCTGGCCGACTACATCACCGCAGTGCCCGACGAACACGCCGACTGCGAGTCCGCGTACGCCCTGCGGCAGATGGTGACGGTGGCGAGCCGGTACCTCAAGCGGTGGTGCCTGGCGGGCGGTGGGGCGCAGACCGCATGGATCGCGGCGGGGTTCCTGATCGAGTGCATGCAGGAGGTCGACCAGGTCTCCCAGTTCCTCGCTGACGTCCGCGGCAACGTCTCCACCGAGTGCCCGAGCACCGCCTGAGCCACCGGACGGCCACGCCTCGCAAGCCACAACCGGCAAGCCGTCATCAGCCACATCCAGCCCTCCCGGGCCAGCCAACAACTTACGGAGCCGTCATGCCCAAACAAGAACACCACCGCCACCACCGAGCCGTTGACCCCGATGCACCCGGATGATGTCGCCGGCGCGTTCGCCTACATCCGGGCGTTGCAGGCCCGCGACATCGACACCGCCGGCGCAGTCGCCAACGACACAGGCCCGGAGCTGCGCCGGCTGCTCCTGGACGTCGCCGCGCGCATCTTCATCCCCGTCACCGCCGTGGACGACTGTGACGGTGAACCGTGCCCGCACTCCTTCCTGGCCGCGGCGCTCGGGCGACTGCTGCTGGAGGTCCTGCGCCACGGCGACGGCGCCTGCCTGGCCTTCCCGCCGGGCATCGCCCAGACCATCGTCCGCTTCACCGAGAACATCCTCACCGAGGACCACGGCGACGTCGCCGACGTACTCCGCCAGTTGGAGGCCGCAGGGATGAGGCAGGCGATGGAGGCACACCCGGCGCACCGCACCACCGCGTAGCCGCACCCCCGGGACGGCGGTGGTGCGGTGCGGCGCGCATCGCGGGCGCACCACCGCACCACCGTGGTGCGGTCCACCGCATCGCCGCACCGCACCGCGCCACCGCGGTGCGCTCCACCGGCATCGCCGCACCGCACCGGGCGCGCGCCGCGGCCGGGCGGGTTCCTCTATCACAGGCCCCCTTGACCACGGCCTGATCGCCAGCCGGAACGGGCTGTGTCAAGGGGAATCGTCCTCGGTAGCAGACCTGGACAAGGGGGTGGAGCGGAGCTGGTCAAGGGGTCGCGCGCCTCCGGCCGCACCTGGTCAAGGGGTCGGCCGGCGGTGAGCGCACCGGTGCGGTGCGGGGCATCGCGTGCGGCGCACCGGGCGCGCGCGAGAGTGCCGGGCATCGCCGGGCGCGGTGCACCGGGTGCGGTGGCCGACATCGCGATGCGTACCACGGTGGCGTCCATCGTCATCCGGCGCACCGGAGTGGAGTCCACTCGGTGGAGCCCACTGAGTGGAGTCCATCGGGTGGAGTCCACCCGATGTCGTGCATCGCCACTGGATGCTGAACACCGTGGGCTCCACTCGGTGGACGATGCCCGGCATCGTCACCACAGCCAGGCACTGGAGTGCCGCACCCGGGACAGGGCGCGGGCATCACGGCGCGCGGCCGCGTTGCCGATCCGGCTCTGCCGGGAGCGGGGCCGACGCGACTGCGCGGCGGCGAGCCGGCGCTTCCCGGCTTCCTGGAGCCGCTTCCGCTGCTTGCGCAGCTCCCTCTTCTTGTCCGCCTTCGACTTCGGCTTCCGGGGCCGCTTCCAGATCGGCTGCCACCCCAGGGGCTCATCGGGCTCGGGCTCCTGGTCCTCTTCGAGCGCGGCGGCCATCTCCGCGCGGGCCGCGTGGGCGCGGGCGAGGGCTTCTTCGGGGTTGGGCTGTTCTTCCGGGGTGCTCACGTGACTCCTCCTGGACTCCGGCCCGGCGTGTGCTGAATGCCGGGCTGCTGGGTGTGCGGCGGCGGGGCCGTCGCCGGGACGGGCTGCGGGCGGGGGCCGTGGGCGGCCTCGCGCGCCCGCCGGCTGTCCTGGAGCGAGGCGGCCACCTGCGCCGCGGCGGCTTCCAAGGTCTGACGCGTCTGTTCCACCGTGACCACGCCGGTCTCCGGCTCCAGGAGGCGGCCGTCCTTCGGACCGGTGCGGAACGGCCGCGGGTGCGACCTCGAGGCGGCGGGCACCGTGACGGCGTACGGCCGGGGGCGGGAGCCCAGGCGCTCCGCACGACGCGCGGCGCGGACCCTGGCGGCCAAGGCGCCGGCGGCGAGACGGGCCCGCTCGTACGGGGTAGCGGTGCGCCTGCGGGTCAACGGGCGCACCACGGCCTGGTCCTCGGTGTCGCTCGGGTACAGGGCGCGCAGGTCGGCGGTCATCTTCAGGCCGCGCCCGACGGGGCGGGTGTAGTCGTCGACGACGGTCTGCACGATCTGTTCGTCCAGGCCGGGCTGGTGGGGTCGGCCGCGTAGGGCGTAGGCGAGGTGGCGGCGGGCTTCGGCGAGTAGGTGGTGGCGTTTGAACGCTCCGCGCATCACGTACACCACGGCGACGACGTCGACGGCCGCCAGCGCTATGTCGACCACCGGCCGCACCCGCGCCCACACCACCGCGGCCGCCGCCCGCGCGCGCTCCGCCAGTCGGTCGACGGCGTCCGCGCCATACGCCCGGATCGCTGAGTCGCGCCATTGCTTGCGCAGCTCGGTCAGCGACAGCAGCTCCGTGCGCTTGGGCGGACGCGTCTGGTCGGCGGCCTGGCAGGCCAGCGCGTAGGCGGCCCGCTCCCCCGGCGCGTGCCCCTGCTTCTCTTCGTACTTGGCCGTGAGGATGGGCAGCGCGTCCTCGATCTGCTGGCGGCGGGTCGACTGCCAGCCGATGAGCCGCTGATCGATCCCGGCGATCTCCATGACAGGCCGGCGGCCGGGCGTCACCTCGCGCGGCTCCCACGCCCACCCGAGCCGCGCCGACACCTCCTCCATGAAGTACAGGAGGTAGAGGGTGTCCGCGGCGACTATGTGCGTCATCAGCGAGTCCGCCGAAAGGTTGCCCCACGTGCCCTTGTCGTCCGGCCGCCGGGCGCGGATCGACACCACCGCGTGATCGTGGAGGAGTGGCTTCGACTCGGCAGCTCTGGACTCGTAGTGCCGGAACACCGCGACGATCAGCCCGTCCCTGACCGGCTTGCGGATCTTGCCGCCGCTCTTCCAGCGGATCTCCGCGACCGAGTCCTCAATCCACGCCAGCGTCTTGTCTCGGGCGATGTCCTGGCACAGCTCCAGCACCAGCCGGGTGTCGTCATCTCCGAGCGCCCACGCGATGTGTGCCGTCGACGGAGGCCGGAACACCAGGTCCATGGCCAGCCAGGGGGTGCGCTCCTTGGCCTTGTCGGTCTTGGGCGACTGGTTGTGCTCGATGGGCCTGCCCAGCACGGTCGCCCGCCGCGCCTGCGCCGGGCTCTTGCCCTCCGCCAGGAGCTCACGCTCGATCCGGTCGGCGTCCGGGTGCCGGCCCTCCCCCAGGAGCAGTTCGGCCTGCCGCTCGGTCACCACGTCCCCGGCCGTGAGGCCGACCGCGGCCAGGCCCCGGCCCTTCCACACGCCAGGCGGGACACCGGCTCCGTCCTGGGCGGCGCGCAGCGGCGTGCCTGCGGGGCGGTGGCCGTCGCCGACCATCACGCCGCGGAAGAGATAGCGCCACCCGTTCCCCGGGCGAACCTCCGACATGCTGATCATCGCCCCATGGAACCCCGGCGTTGACCTGCGAATAAGCGCGATCCGGGGCCCTTCCCGCCGGGCGGGAGGCCATCACCAAGTCTTTACCGTGGCGCCCGCCAGGCGGGCTGCCGCGATAGCCCGAGACGGTAAGCCGTCGACGTGTGCACGCTCCCGCCCATGCATACGACCAGAACCGGAATTGCCTGCCCTCTTTGCCTCATGCTCACTACGGAGTTGGTGTACCAGGTCCTCAGCGCCCAGTCGCCCTACCCCAGCGAGCGTCAAGGACTGCGGATGCCTCGCCGGTTGCCACCGGGTCCATCCCGAGCGGTGGAAGGAGGCGATGCCGCTGCTGCCCGGCGACGACGTCTGACAACGTCGTGCGAATGCTGCGCCCGCTCCTACATCCGCCACAGCCTGACCTGCCGGGACGTCCAGTGGTCGTACTACGGATCGAGTTCAGGTCTTCTGCCGTCATGCTCTCTGGATGGTGTTGGCGGCGTCCGACCGGGGTGGGGTGCGCTCCCTGTCGCATGGGCCGCGGCGGGTGGGGGCCGTGCGGCTGCGGAGCGGGTCTGCTGTGGTGAGCAGCGCGTTGATGCGGTGGGCGAATCCGGGACCGGGCAGGGGCAGTTCGGTGTCGGGCTCGCTGAGGTAGCCGGCGGTGACCGCGCCGGGGATGTAGGCCATGAGGTTGGTGACCGCGGTGGACTGAGAGCGGACGCTCTGCTTGGACAGGTGGCGCAGGATTCTCAGGATGGTCGTGGTGGAGGTGCTGTTGATGCCGTGGTTGGCCGGGTGCCAGTCCCGGGTGCAGTGGGCGTCGGGTTCTTTGTCGGGGGTGGTGCTCTCGGGTGAGGCCTGGACGTCGTCTGTCTGGCGGTGCCACCAGTCGGCGGTGTCTTCCTCGCCCAGGGACAGGTGATGCAGGTAGAGGCAGTAGGCGGCGGCGGCCTGCCCGGCGCCGGCGGCGTACTGCCACCAGAAGCGTGCGCCTTCGTCGGTGTCGGTGAGCTGCAGGACGCAGGCGAGAACGAGGGCGCTGCGGGGTTCGGGGACCTGGTCGGTGACGAAGTCGGCGATCTGCGTGGGTGGGGTGTGGGTGACGAGGGTTTCGCACAGGGTGCGCAGGTCCTCGGCCGCGCCGTTGGGTGTGCTGGTCTGTGCGGGGTCGCCGGGTGGGGGCGTGCTGGTGGCGGGCGGGGGGATGATGTCGCGGGGCATGGTGCGCTCACGGACTAGGAGAGCTCTTGAGAGGAGTTCTTCGATGCGGGTCACGGGGTGTTCCCTTCGGACGGCGGCGGGCAGATGACGCTTTCCAGGAAGCGGGTGGCGTGGCGCTCGTTGGAGCGGACGGCGGCCAGCGAGGCACCGAGGAGGGCGGAGACGTGCTCCGGGGAGAAGCCGCAGAGGCGGCGCAGCACCATGACGTCGAGCTGGTGGGCGGGCAGGCGGCTCATGGCCGTGAACAGTTCCAGGCTCTCGGTGAGCTGGTTCATGCAGTCGGCCGGGTTGGTGAGGGACTGCAGGGCGACCGTGTCGAAGGCGGCCCGGCTCAGCTCGGGCCGGCCGTCCAGGTGGGGGGTTCGGGTCATGACGGTGGCGCGCAGGACGTTCCAGGCGAAGCGGCGGGTGTCGTGGCTGGCGAGGGCGTCGTTCCAGGACAGCCAGAGGATGTCGAAGGTGTCGGACACGGCGGTGTCGCGCTGGTCGTCGCCGAGGAAGACCTGGGCGTAGAGGAGGTAGTCGCCCTCCACCATTTCGCGGAAGGCTTGGTGGTCCAAGGGGGCAGGGGTGTCGTCGGTGGTCGTCAGGGTGGTGCCCTGGGTGCAGCGTTCGACCCACTCGCTGCTCTTGTGGGCTTCGAAGGCGGCCTGGCGCCACAGCCGGTACAGGGGCCAGCTGGGCATGTCCAGTTCGATGGCCAGCAGCAGGACGATTTCCCAGCGTGGGTAGAGGCCGACGCCGCGCAGCAGTTCGGAGATCTTGGACTTGGCGAAGGTGACCCGGGTGCTGAGCTCGCTGAGGGTCAGTCCGCTGGCGAGGTAGGCGCCTCGCACTGGCTCCAGCCAGGAGCGGTGCGCGCTGCCGACGGTGGCCGCGATCGGTCCGAGCTTGCGGCCGCGACGTGCGGCGACGGATCTGTCTGGGGGCGACGGTGGCTCCGGAGGTGTCGTCACGGGGCGTCGTCCTCCTTGTCCGCGATCGCATCCAGGCCGGTACGGTCGCCGGGTGCGGGGTGAGGGCGGACAATGTGGACGATCTGCTGCACGGTCAGGGCAAGGGCCGGCGCGAGCGCGGCCACAGCGGCCGTCTGGCCGGTGGCCACCATCACCCCGCTCCAGGCGAACACCGTCGCCGTGACCGAGATGACCACTATCGGTCGGGTCTTCATGACTACCGCCTATCTCTGGGGAGGTCGGCCTTCTTAAAGACCGGCGGCCCATCCGGAAGGACCACCGGATCCCCGGAGCAGGCGGGTGCCAGGCCGCTCTGCCGGGGAGGGCAACCAGCATGGCCAGAGCGGTAGTTACTACGCCACGTGATCAAGGAATCACGGAACAATGACGATCGCCGAGCGGCGTGCGAGGGGCGAACGGCCCGGGAAGCAAGTCGGCGCGCTGAAGGGTGGAAGTTCCCGATTCTCCTTGCAATTGCACGCCGAAAACGGGTCAATGGAACAAGACGCCGTTGGGTGTCGGCCTTCCATCCGGAAGGGCCCGCCCCTGTGCCGAAAATTGGGGGACGCGGGCATCACCGCTCTCGCCTGGCCGGAGTTGGAGGCCAGGCGAGAGCGGACCGTCCCTGCGGGACACGAAGACCGTAAACCACGGCACTGACATCCCGAACAGCCTCGCCCTCGTACCAGCCATCCCCGTGTTCGTCAGGCTGAGGCCGCGCGAAACCATGTGCCGGTCGTGAAGAAGCCGATGTCAGAGGTGGTCTGTACCCTCGCGCGGTGATCATTGACAGAGCTGCGGGAGTTACGCCTACCCGCTTCGTTGACCGAGGTCTTCGTCAGGAAATCGGCGGGCTCATAGGGAAGGCCACCCGTGATGACATGCTGCGCGCCTTCTTGTGGGTGAGCGAGTGCCAGATCGCCCAGGAGATCTGTAAGGGGTGGGAGGAGCACCTCTGCGGCCTCGACCGTGAGTTGCGGGACGCTGACCAACGGCAGGCCGCCACTGGCCGCCCCCATGCGTGGATGGCAGATTCCCGTGACGAGATCACCAAGGACTGCCATCGGGCAAGTTCATCGCTGGCGACTGAGCTCAAAGCCGAGAGTGCTGAAGCCCGGCAGGACCATCGTGAATGCACCCGGATGCTCTACCGGCTGACCGCCCAGCTTGGGCAGGCGTCGCCGAAACGCGTGCCACTCACTGATTCGTCTGGCACGCCCCTGCTGGACTCGCTTGCCCCCCTTCGACAGCAACTGGTAGCGGCCACGGAGCGGATGAGGGCGCTGCTGGCTCGAGACCGTGAAGAGCTGCACGACCTCGCTGTCCAGGAAAGCCATCGGCGGCAGAGCGCCAGCAGTAGCTCGTCTGTGTCTTTGAATGCCATCGACTCCATGTCGACCTCAAGGTTCATCAACCTCGTTGAGAAGCTGCTGCAGCGTGACGGGTTCCAGACTGCGCGCCTCGATTCTGCTGGCGCGGAGCTGCTCGTATCAGCTACCTGTCCAAGGGGGCACTCCTTCCTCGTCAGCCCTCACCGTGTGCGAGGTCCGCATGGGTGGAAGCCGGAGCCGGCAGAGGACGTCAGTACACCGAGTCTGCACGCTGCGCGCCTTGTAGCCGAACACTGTGAGCCTGACGTCTTCGTCGTCGTCACCAACGGCGGCGTCTCCGCGCCGGCCCGCCGTTACGCCAAGGAACACGACATGTGCCTGCTGAGTCGCCGCGACCTGCGGCGGTGGGCTGAATGGGAGGAACCGATGGAGTGCGTCGAAGAGCACGAGCAGGGCGCTGCGTGATGCACATCAACTGGACGACTGGAGTCACCCTGCCCGTGTATCGCGACGCGGAGATGAATGCTGCTCTGCAGCGCAGAATTCGGGCCGCGACGGATGACGACCTGCTGTCGTCGCTTCTGCACTTCGCGGAAGGACACGTGGCGCTGACGGCATACCAAGACTTCGACCGGCTGTTGACTGTCCTGCGCCGTGAAGAGGGCCACGCCGCAGGACTGGTCGGCGACGATGATTCGCCGCTGTGCTTTGAGTACAGGCAAGCCAACTACAGGTTGCATCGGGACCTGCGTGCTGAGGTCGCGGAGACCGAGAGGTTGAGGGGCGAAATCGGCAGTGTCTGGCATGCACTCCGTGAAGCAACGGCAGCTGATCTCAAGCACCGGTACCGGCCGGAGGCTGATCCCACAGAGTCCGGACTGGATGCGATCGGCCCCCTGAAGCGCGCCCTGGACCCGATGTGGGAGCGTCTGATCGCGATCACGTCGCAGCACTGTGAAGAGATGCACGGTCTGGCCCTCAAGGACGCTGAGTTCCAGGCGTTTGCTGCCACTGCGGACAGCATCGGTCTTGAGCAGTTCGACTGCATGGCTCCCCTCGAGTTCGAGCACGCAATCGCTTCCCTTGCCCAACGAGACGGCTACGCCGTGGCCCAACGCAACGGTGGTGCCCGCGACCTTGGAGCCGATGTAATAGCCACCACACCAGACGGGCGCAAGATCGTCTTCCAGTGCAAGCACCGCCGCCCCGGTGGCCGCCCCCTTGGCTCCCCCGTCATCCAAACCCTCAACGGAACAGCCAGGCCCGTGCATGAAGCCGACATCGTCATCGCGGTGACCAACTCCTCGTTCACCAGTCCCGCTCATGAGCTGGCAGCCAAGCAGGACATCCACCTGCTGTTCGGGCCCAGGCTGCGTATGTGGGCGACATGGGGGGTTCCCCTGCTGACGGTGCTGGGAATCGAGAACGCCGCCCTCCAGGTAGCGGCCTGATGTCTCACCCACTGCGTGTGAGGTCGTCTCCTTGTTAGCCCCAGGGTCGTTACCAAGTCGCAGCGACCTCGGACGGGGAGCGGTTTTGGCGGTGTGAGACTCCCGCTGCCCGTCCGGGAGGGTGAAACCAGGAACCAGTCGCTCCCCTGTCACATGCCGACCTAGTAATGTTCGGCCGCATGAGCATCCCGAGCCCCCGGGGAGAGCGAGAGAAGCTAATTACAGCCCTCACTCCCCAGCTGCGCAGGCACTTGAAGATCCGCGCCTTTGAGCACGGAATGGACATCCAGGACGCGACCGAGCACGCCATCAAGGCCTGGTACGAAGCCGGCGACGTCTCCGAAGTCGACACCGAGGGAGCCAAGACGTGGGGGACGTTCCTCCCTGTCGGCGGCCCTGACGAGTTCAAGGCCGTCTGCTCGGAGCGCGGCATCACCTACGTGCAGGGGCTCGCGCAGGCGTTGACTCTGTGGCTCGACAACCATCCCTCCCCCACGACCCCATTGGTGTCGCAGCCGGTCGTGCGGGTCATAGTGGCCAACCAGAAGGGCGGCGTCGGCAAGACATTCATCTCCTCCGGCATTGCTCAGGCTCTCGCGGAGGCCGGCCATCGCGTCCTGATCATTGACTACGACCCTCAAGGGCATCTCACTGCCGAGCTCGGCTTCGAAGACCTCATGTATGAGGACGATGTCGAGACGCTGATGATGCACATGGACGGCACCGCGAAGGGCGATATCCACGATCTGCTGGTCGCCTTGGACCAGAAGCGCTTCGGTGAGCGGCTGCATCTGCTTCCTGCGTCCGACGACGCGTTCCTGCGGGACGTCGCCCTGTCCAAGGTGAGCTTCAGCGAGGCCGCCCTGGAACGCGCTCTGGAACCACTGGAAGAGGACTACGACGTCATCATCATCGACGGCCCGCCCAGCCTTGGTCTGAACATGGACACAGCCCTGTACTACGTACGCCGCCGCGAAGGTGAACTCGCGGACCGATCAGGCGTCATCACTCCGGTCTGGGCCAACAAGGCGTCCCACCGTGCCTTCCGCCTGCTGAAGTCCCAGAAGGACGACTTGTGTAAGAAGGGTCGGATCCAGGTCGACTACCTGGGACTGATCATCAACGCGTACGACAGTCGGCGCGGCAAGCTCGTGAAGGAGAACAAGGATGAGTGGGAGAAGAGCAGTTCCCCGCCCGTTCTGGCGGTGATCGGTGACCTGAAGGAAGGCCGCGAGGCCGCTGACGGCGAGATCCCGCTGCTTGAGTACGCACCGGACAGCGAACATGCGCAGGCTATGCGCGACCTGGCGAAGGAACTGGCGGTATGAGGAACACCAACAAGAAGGACGGCCAGCAGCGGGTCACGCGCGGCTTCAGCATTGATGAGAACGGGCCGGGTGGAGAACAGGAAGGACCGCGTCGCGTCCGGACTCGCTCACAGATCATGAACGGGGAAGGCAAAAGGCCCCCGGCCTCGGTGAAGCTGGCACTGCTGGCGCACAACCCGTTCAACCCGCGTGAAGAACTCACCAACCTCGAAGAGACCGCGGACTCGTTGCGGGCCAAGGGGCAGATCCAGCCGGTCACTGTGGCGCGGCGAGCTGCCTTCCTGACAGCGCATCCCGGGCAGGAAGAGGCGCTCGCTGAAGCCGAGTACGTCGTCATCGACGGCAACCGGCGTCTGGCTGCTGCTCATCTGGCCGGCCTTAAAGAGCTGCGGATCGACGTCAACGACGACCTCGCGGCAAGTGCGGCGGACCTCCTGGAGTCCGCGTTGATCGCCAACATTCACCGCGAGGATGTGGCTCCCCTGGACCAGGCCAGGGCGATTCAGGAACTTGTGAAGGTGCATGGCTCGCAGGGCGAGGTGGCCAGGCGACTGGGGAAGACCCCTCCCTGGGTGTCCCAGCGTCTGGCCCTCCTGGAACTCACGCCCGAGCTGCAGGAACAGGTGGAGACGGGGGAGTTGAAGGTGGAGCCGGCTCGCCGGATCGGTCGGCTCCCCAAGGCTCAGCAGGCGGGCGAGGCGAAGAAGGTCATCGAGGCCGCCAAGGCTCCTCGCCAGCGGCGCAAGCCTGCGATGGAGCAGGCGAGTGAGGCCTCGTCCGTTAACGCCGTTAATACCCCCGAGGACGGTGCGTCGGGAGGCTCCCCCACGGCGTCGACCGTTAACGCCGTTAATACCCAGAAGGCTCAGGGCCCGGAGAAGGCAACGCAGTCAGAGGCCGAACAGCCGAGGAAACTGCCGTACGGTGATGCCTTCTCGGTGGTCACCCACCTGCACTTGAAGATGGAGCCGGCAGTGTTCGCTGACGGCGCTCGGGTGTGGCTGAGGATCCTGCGCGAGCAGCACCCGGACGCGTACAGCGCGCTGCTCCAGGAGCTGACCCAGCAAGAGCAACAGCCTGCCTGAGTTCCCACAGCCCTGAAACGCAAGAAGGCCCGTACTCCCCGCATCGGCGGGGAGTACGGGCCTTTCGCTTCCTCGGTGCTGTGCGTCAGGCCCCCAGGTCACGGAGTCCGCGTTGTGGTCGATCCTGATATCCCGCCGACTCAGCAGCTGAAGCCGGTGGCGGATCCCAACGACGGTGGAATGTCCGCCAGAAAGTCCGCCCGTTCAACTGTTTGCGAGAAGTGACAGCGGCACAGTGTGATCACGGCAGTGTCCCAACAGAGGGGATCGGATGACACGCGACTCGAATCTCAAGGACGACCTTGAGTCCTCCATCGGCCACTATGTGACGGCCGTTGCGGGGAAGCTCTTAGACGATGGGCTTCCCGTGACGTCCATTCACGCGTACGGCCAGTACGACGACATCACCCAACCGGATACCGATGACGTCGAGGGCGGGATCGTCTTCGGCTCCGCCTTCCAGCAACGCGTCTTCCCGGATGGGGAAGCGGGGCTCCACTGGTCAGCCACATCCGGCTGGTGCCTGTTCCTCATCCCGGACAGCGGAGGTGGCCTGTACAACGGAGCGCGTTGGCTAGGCGCGGGCCTGCTCCCCGCTCCTGAGCGGGTGGCCGCGTTCGTGTCCTCCGCCCAACTGGACGCCCACAGAACCGGCAGCGCGGAGCGGCCGTTCTACCGGACTGCCAGGGAGGGCCTCCACGAACTGCTCAAGCGGCTGGAGGCATTCACTCCCGAAGGCGAGTTCCACGGGCACAGCTACGAGTACCGCTTCAACTCACTGCAGGGCCAGGCGTACCGTCGGCGTGTGATCGATGCCTTGCTGTCCGGGGACGACGCGATCGTCGACCTGCCGATCCGGCGCAGTGAGTTGCAAGCCGTGCTCCACCTGCTCGACTACGCCGAAGCCACGTCCAACACGAGGGGACCGGAGGACTTCGTGGCTCCGGTCAAGGCCGACCTGACGCATCGGCTAGGGCAGGGCTACGGCAGCGCGCAAGATCACCGGAAAGTCATTGAGTATGCGCACGAGGCACAGCGGCAGATCGAGGAGCATCGCCGTCGGCGGGAACTGGAAGAGGAGTAGCACGCACTCCCGGAAGTGGCCCTAAAAACGAATAGGCCCGTACTCCCCTCGATCGCAGGGAAGTACGGGCCTTCGTCATACTCGGTGGTCGTGTCAGGGCGCCCAGGTCGCGGGCGCGCCTTCGTCGGGGGTGGGAATGGCCAGTGGCAGCGGCCGGGGCTCGAATGCCCCGGCCGCCCCGACGTCAGGAGGTGGTGGGTGTGCTCACGTCGGCGACCGCCGCCTGGTCGGCGCTCGCCTCGAGTTCGGCGTGGCGCTGCATGAGTTGATCGACGGCCGCGTGGTCGGTCAGGGCCGTCGTGACCAGGGCGCGCTGGTACTCCATGCCAGTGAAGACGCCGCGGTGGTAGCGGCATTGGTCCTGGGCTTCGGTGCAGGCCGGGCAGTCCTCCCAGTCCTGCGGGTCGTACGGCGCGGTCTCCGGTCCGGGGAGCTCCGCCGTCCGGCGGCTGGCGGCGGGGGCGTGAGGGCTGGTGAAGAGGTCCTCGCGCCAGGTGGGCGGCAGTCCCTGGAGGAAGACGGCCAAGGCGGCCGCGATCTGCGGGTAGTGGTCGTAGAGCGACGCCCAGATCCGTTGGGCCTCGGTTGTGGGGTCTGACTTGGAGGGCAGTTCGTAAGCGTCGCGGGCGTAGGTCCGGATCTTGTTGCGGCGCTCCTCCCAGGTGCTGGTGTCGATCCCAGCCTCCACGGCCGCGCCCAGGACCTGGGTGTCGTTGATGAACTCCGGGGCGAGCAGCGACGCGGCGAGGTCTTCGGCTGCGGCGGGGTCGCGGCGGGCGAGCGCGGTCACGGCCTGATCGGTGAGGAAGGCCGTGCGCTGCGTCCAGAAGTCGGCGTTGCTGTACGCGGTGGCCAGCATCCGTGCGCGCAGGCGGGCGAGTTGGGTGGTGCCTTCCGGCATGAGGGACTCTCCTTCGAGTGGGGGGGTGACGGCGTCGTCAGGCGCCGGGACGTGGTGCGGGGTGGGCGGTGCCGTTGCCGGGCGTCTTGAGTACGCGCGGCAGATGGACGTGGAGGTGTTCGACGTCGACCTGGCGGCCGCGGTCCCGAAGTGCTCGGGCAAGCAGTTCAGTGAGACCACTTGCACGGTGCCGGCCTCCTGCACAGCCGATCGCGATGCGGCGAGGACCGGCGGGCAGGTCGGCGTAGTCGGCGAGGTTGGCGATGAGTTCGCGGGCGCCGGGGGTGTTCAGGACGACGGCCTGGACGCGGGGGTGGAAGCCGTCGAGGTCGAGGATGTCGCGGGCGGCGGCCGGGTCGCGGAGCCGGTCACGGACGTCTTCGATCCGGTCGGCGGCGGGCGGGACGGGCTGGCTGTCCGGGCCGGTGGGCAGGTGCAGGTAGCCGAACGAGATCAGACGGATGGGTTCCACGAAGGTGCCTCCGGGGCGCTGGTGAGGGGCAGGAACGACGGAGCGCCGCGCCCGGCCGGGAAGTTCGGGCGCGGCGCTCCGGTGGTCTCAGTGGGTGTGGGTGAGGGCCGCGCTGAGGATGTCGGCGTGGTCGAACGCCAGGCGTTCGGGGAGGTCATCGAGAGGCCACCAGCGGGCGGTGTGGGCGTCGTCCCCAGCGGTGATCGTGGTGTCGGCGGAAACGACCGCCACGTACGCGACGGTGACGTACCGGCCACGCGGGTCGCGGCTGGGCTGGTCGAAGACGCCGATCTGACGCAGGTCAGCGGCGGCCACGTGGACGCCGGTCTCCTCAACCAGCTCCCGGGCTGCCGCCACACGGCTCGTCTCCCCGATGTCGACGTGACCACCCGGCAATGCCCAGGCGCCCTCGTACGGCGGCCAGTCGCGCTCGATCAGCAGAACGTCGCCGCCGGGCGTCAGGGCCACCACGTCGGCGGTGTAGCGGATGGTCTCGGGCGTTTCGGTCTCGGTCATGTTCGCCTCTCGGTGGGCTGGCTAGTGGGTGGTGATGTCGGTGACCACGAGGAACTGGTCGCTGTTGAGGTCCATGACGACGTGGGCGTCGCGGCCCTGGGCGCGCTGGGCGGCGGCGTATTCGTCGGCGGGCCAGGAGCCGCGGGGGTGGGTCAGCGGGCGCGGAAGGCGGCGCAGTGCTCGATGCGGTGGGCGCGGGCAGCGGGCTCGGCGAGTTGCTTGACGTGGTGGGGCTGGTCGACGTCGCCGTGCTCGGAGCAGACGACGGCGAACTGGGTGCGGCCGGGACAGCCCGACTGGGGGTCGCGAGGCTTGCCGGACGGCTTCACCTGGTGGTCGCAGGGGCTGTTGTCGGCGTGCCGGGGCTGCACGCTGATGGTGATGCGGGCCATGAACGTCGATCTCCTTGTGGGAACGCAGGGGAGCGCCGTGCCCGGCCGGTGAGGCTGGGCACGGCGCTCGGGGCGGGGGTTAGGGGGTGCGGGTGACCACGAGGAACTGGTCGGTTGGCAGGTCCATCACGACCTGGGCGTCGATGCCCTGGGCGCGTCGCTGGGCGGCGTACTCTTCTGCCGGCCACGAGCCGCGGGGGCTTCCGGCGGGGAACCGTTCCAGGATCGTGCGCTGTTCGGGAGCGGTCGTCGGGGCCGTCGCGCTCATTCGGGGTCCTCGGAGTCGGGGACGTCGCCGAACATGTCGTCGATCGCGCGGGTGACCTTCGGCCGGTGCTCGGGCCGGGTGGAGTTGAGGACGGCCCCGGTGAGGCCGGCCAGGTCGATGTCCTCGAAGACCTTGGCCAGTTCGGAGACCGTCTGGGGGTCCAGGACGGTCCCGGTGTCCGGGTGGCAGTTCATGGCGTCGGCCTGGTCGGCGAGCTGGTGTGCGCGGCCGGGGTGAGGTCGATGGCGTGGCAGTGCTCCAGGCCTGTGCCGAGGGCGCCGGTAGGGCTGATGTGGATCCGGATGCTCGCGTCCGGGCCTGGCTGGCCGGCCAGTGAGGTGAGGGCCTCGGCGAGGGCCTCGATCGCTGTGTTGCGGTTCGTCTCCGGGTGCGCGACGTCCGTGTCCTCGTCGTCCTCGGGGATGTCCAGTTCCGGGGCTTCCCACAGGATTTCGAGGGTGGCGGCCTGGAGCTGGAGCCCGCCGTCGGCGCTGTCTGGGAGGGCGAGGTGCCCGGTGACGCGCAGAAAGTCGGCGGGGCGGCACTCGGTGACGAGCGCGTTGATGACATCCGGGTTCTGGCTGGTGCAGGGGATGGTCATGTCGTCGACCAGCTCCGCCGTGGGGGAGCAGTTCAACCGCCAGCAGGCGGTGCCGTCCTGCTTGCTGAAGACCGGGGCCTCGGACAGGTAGCCGTCCAGCGCGAGCGGTATGGCGTCCATCAGCTCGCCTCCGCCAGGTTGGTGGTGCGGTGGGCGGCGTCGTAGGCGTCCAGGACGGCCTTGGCCGGGTTGCCCTTGTCGGCGACCTGGTGGCCGTTGGCGCGTGCCCATGTCCGGATCGCGGCCAGCTCTTCCTTGCTGCGCTTGCCGGTCGCGGCCGGGGCCGGGGCGGGAGCGGGGGCCAGGGGCGTGGCGTCCTGTGCCGCCGTGGCGGTGCGGCCGCCGGCCTTCGCCGCGCGCAGCTGCGCCTGCGCGGCTTCCAGTTCGGCCTTGGCCTTGGCGACGCGCTCCTCTGCCTCCCGCTGGGCGGCGTCGGTGGCGCGGCGCTCGGTCAGCTCGGTGAGGTCGCTGCGGACGCGGGCGGCCCGGTTGCGGATGCTGGCGGCGGGGTGGTTCTCCGCCCAGGAGAGCAGGGCCTCGATCCCGTCGGTGTCCGGCGTGCCGTCGAACGCTGACATCGGGACCCGCCTCCGGGGCGCTGGTGCTGTCGTCCGTGTCCGGGGCGGGGACGGTGGTGGGGACGGGCAGGTCGGCGTGCTTCACGGCTTCGGCGAGGTCGCTCTCCGAGAGTCCGAGCGTGCTGCGGACGTGCTCGGGGTCATCGCCGTTGGTGAGCATGGAGGCGGCGGTGGCGGTGAAGGCGTTGACGGGCATCGGATCTCCGGTGGGGGTGTCGTCGGGGGTAGTGAGGTGCGGAAGCAGGCGTACGAGGTCGTCCTCGCCGCAGGGCAGTCCGAGCGCGCCCAGCAGGTCGGCGAGGTCGTCCTTGTCCCGTGCGTGATGGGCGACCACCACGGAGGCGGCGCTGCTCTGGCCGCTGCCGAGCGGGGTGAGTTCGAGGGCCTCGGCTTCGAGGGCCTCTTTCATGTCGGTGAACACGACGGGCCCTCCTACGCGGCGGCGGCGCGGGGCTTGCGCTGGGCGATGTCCAGCAGCTCGCGGTTGCGTCGTTTCTGGGCGTCGGTGAGCGGCCGGGTCTTCGCGCCGTGGCGGTGCCAGAGCGGGGAGGCGGGCGGCTCGGGGTAGGCGAGGGCGTGGTCGACCTCGCGTTGGGTGCTGCTCAAGGGAGCCTCCAGGTGGAGGGGTTCAGGCGTGGTCGTCATCGCGCTTGCGTTTGCGTTTGGGCTGGACGTCGGAGGCGAACCGTCCGAGGCGCCTCGGTGGGATTCGCAGCGATCCAGTCCTCAGCCACGCCTTGTGAACGGGCTCCCCCGAGTGGGAGCGCATCGGCGTGGGCGAGTCGCACAGCGCGCAGGGGCGGTCCTGCCAGCGGTCGAAGTGCTGGCTGCCGCGCCAGTCGAGAAGGGCGCCGGGAACCGGGATCAGACCCGGCTCGAACGTTCGGCGACCACGGGGATGCGGCTGGAAGCCTCTCCACAGCGGCGCCCTGCGGGCTGCGCGCTCATGCGACAGGCAGGTACGTACCGCGCCGACCCGGACGGCGGCCGTTGACCGTGTCGGCACAGGCGTCCTCGAGGGTCGCCAGATACGGGAACGTCTGCGCACCGGTCTTGATCTTGTACATGGCCATGTCCGCGCCGCGCAGGAGACGGGCGGCGTCGGCTGTTTCGGGCAGGTCGGCTGCGCGGGCTATCCCGATGGACACGGCAGGATGCAGCACCGTGGTGCCGCAGGTGACGGGCTGCGCCAGCAGCTCGCGCAACGCAGCCATCTCGCGGGCCGTGGCAGTGGGTTCGAGCAGCAGTGCGGCGCCGAATTCGTCGCCTCCCAGGCGTGCGGCGAGCCCGCCCCGGGCGGCGGCCCACGTTCCCAGGCGCCGCCCGATGGCGGCGATCAGGGCGTCACCGGCGGCGTGTCCGCGCGTGTCGTTGAGGGTCTTCAGGCCGTCGGCGTCGGCGACCAGGACGTGCAGCTGCTCGCGGTGGGTACGGGCCAGCCGGGCGGTGCGGTCCGTGAGGGCGTCGCGGCCGGGCAGGCCGGTCAGCGGGTCCCGGCGGGCCGCCTCCAGCTGGCGTCGCACACGGACGTCGTCGGCGAGGGCGGCCAGGGCGAGCGGCACGGCGGCCACGGCGATGACGAGTGTGCGCGACGGCTGCCGTAAGACTGCAGTTGCGGGCATGATGGGATCTCCGTTCTCGCCCCTCGGGGCGGAATGAGGGAGGCGCACCCCGGGCTGTCCAGGCGTGGGGGTGCGCCTCTTGCTGTGGGATCACGTGTGGGTGCTGCCGGAGGCAGACTGGAAGGGCCGATGTCCTGTGACGGAGACAGAGGCGCCTCTGGGACGGCTGTCTGGCGTCGTAACTGGTGCTGCGGCCGTCCTGGGGACGGTGAGGCCGGCGGGCTACCGCCAGGTGCCCAGCGGGGTGAGGGGCCGGACGCTGCGGCAGTCACCGGAGACCGCATCGTGCACGCTGCGGCCGTCGGTCGGCCGCAGCTCGCTGAGGATCTCCATCAGCATGTCCGCGCCGTCGAGGACGATGTCGGTGTAACCGTGGCCGCAGGTGCACGGCACGACCAGCGTCAGGATGTCGGTGGCGCCGTCGTGCTCGCTGAGGCGCAGGGTGTGGTGCAGCCACAGTCCGCCGTCCAGCCAGGCCACCGCGCTCGGCTCGTACGAGCCGGTGCCGGCAGCACGCAGGGCCGGGTAGCCGTGCCAGTCCACGGCGTCCAGGACCGTGCCGAGCGTGTCCGGGTAGGCCGTGTACACGTGGTGCGCGGCGGCCGTGACGGCGTCCTCGCGCTCCTCGTCAGCGGTGGGCGCGCCGGCGGCCTGCGCCATGTCGAGCAGGTGCGCCAGCGGGGAGTCTGCCGCAAACGGGCGCGAGGGCAGAGTCAGGGTGTCGGTCATGTGGAGCTCCCTCCGTGTGCCGGGCCGGACTGTCCGGTCCTGCGCCAAGCCCCGCACCGTGGCGCCGGTTGGCGTGGTGCGGGGCGGGACGCAGGGCCGTCAGGCCAGGGCGGCGAGGGCGGCCACAAGGAGCAGGGCCAGGGCGGCGAGGCTGAGGTGCACCGCGTGGCGCAGGCGCGTGAACTTGGTGACGGCGATGGCGGACAGGACGCGGATGCGGGCCGGGCGGGTGTCGCCGTCCATGCACGCGCGGATCTGCTCTTCGTCGAGCCGTGCCCAGTACGGGAAGGACGCCTGGTCGGCGCCGCTCACGTTGGGCCGGACGACCAGGAGGAGCAGCACGGCGGCGGCCCCCAGGGCGAGGACGGCCGCGGCACCGAGGGCCTTGGTCGCGGGTGGCAGGTCGGTGTCGGCGACGGACGCCAGTCCGACGAGTACCGCGCCGGTGAAGGCGAGCAGTAACGACGACTTGCTGTCCGTGCGGGCGATCTCGCTGGCGACCGCAGCACAGGCGTCGTCCAGATTCTTGTCCGCGACGGAGCCGGTAACGGATGTGCGCATGCTTGGTGCTCCTTCATCTGTCGCTGATGCTCTGGCGTGTGAGGGAAGGGGTGTGCTCCGGGGCGGCCGGGTCTGGATGCCGGCGGACCGCTCCGGGCGTTCGGGTCAGGCGGCCAGCTGATGCGTGGCCGGGGGAGCGATGTAGGTGGCGGGATCCGCCGGCGTGCCGTCGTGACACTCCAAGCAGCTGCCGAGGGTGCGCAGCGGGATTACGTGGTGGTAGCGGCGCCGGCACTGGGGGCAGGTCTGGCGGGCGGCCATCGCTTTGTCGAGCGCGGCCTCCTTCGCGAGCGTCATCGGGAGCTTCGGCTTTGCCAGGTCTATCCGGTACAGCCACGCGAAGCGCCGGCCGCCGCGGCACTCGATCCGCGCGGCGGGCTCCTGGCCGCCGGGGCGCAGTCCCATCTCCCGCAGCTGGCGGCGCGTGGCGAACCGGGTGCGGCCGGCTTGTGTCCAGCGGAAGACCGGAAGGAACCGTCGCCAGGGTCATACGGGTCGACGTCGACCAGCTCCCTGTCCATCACCCGCTCCAAGTGCCGGGGAGCCGGCGGGGCTGGTGCGGGTATCGGGGTCCGGGACGCTGCGGGCGTGGCCGGCCGATCCGGCGGCGCGGTCGGGGAGTGAGCACGAGGGGTCCTCCAGGCTGTCGGATGCGGGAAGGTGGTGGTGCGGGCGGCCGGGCGGCCTGTGCCGTGGCCGACTGCCGCCGTGGGCGAGGTTCGGTCACGACGTAGGGGGCCTGGGCGGGCGGGTGTGCTGGGGGCCTGTTGCGCGGGGTGCGAGTGCGTCACCCTGGGCGGGACGGCAGGAGATGGGGGAGTGATGGGCTGGTTCCGCAGTGATCCGCCGGTGGTGGATTTCGAGGCGGTCATGGACACCGACGGCGTCACCTGGCAGGCGTTCACCAATGAGGACGGGGTGCTGGTCATCGACACCGACGCGGAGGTCGAGGTGTTCGTGAACCGGGCCATCGTCGGCGGGTACGTGTATCCGGCGTGGGTCGACGACTACGGGCACCTGATCATCGAACTGGGCGACTGACCGTCCTGGTCGGGGGTGCGGTCAGAGGCCTTTCGCGTCGGCCATCGAGGCGGCCTCTCCCAGCATCCGTGCCGGGGTGTGTCCGCTGCCGAAGCGGTCGTTGAACTCCGGTACAGAGTCGATGTGGTCGCCGAAGCGGCGCCGGATCGCGTCCAGGAGGACGGATGCGGCGTCGGCTTCCAGTGCGCGGTCACCGCCGGTCTGCGCGCGGATCGCTCCGACGAGGCAGACCGCTCCGTTCTCGTCGACGGAGGCTCCGGCACACCACCCGCCGGTTTCCATCCGGTGCTGCGCGCGCTCAAGGAGCGCGGCAACCGGTGTGGTGTAGGTCTGGGGTGGTGCCTGCGGAGCCGGGGTGAGCGGAACGGTGACGACGTCGGCGAGGTCGACCGGTGTGGTGTCGATGTGCGCGGTGCGCACTTCGTGGGCCACGGCGGCTTCTTCCAGTCGGACGGTCATGGCCGCCTCTACAGCAGCGAGCCGGGCGTCCAGGCTGAGACGGCCGTCGGTGACAGCCGCTGTCGGGCTTGTCTGGACGGGGTGGTCGGCGGGCGCGGTGTGCAGGGAGGCGGCCATGAGGGGAGCTCCTGTCAGTGCAGCGACACGAGGCCGGCCACGGCGTGCAGGGCCTGAGTGATGGCGGGGGCGATGCCGGTGGAGGCAAGGCAGAACCCGAACGCGGCACACATCAGGGCGGCGCCGATGCCGACGGTGCGCTGCCGCAGCAGCACGACCACGACGACGGCCAGGAGCAGCACGGCGGACACGGTGACGATCACAGGGGATTCCTTCCATGGGGCGGGGCGGGATGGTGTAGCCCGGACGGATGCCGGGCGGGACGCCGGAGCCCTCTGGAATCCGCCGGCGGGCGGGGGGCTTCGGCAACGGGGGGAGGGTCAGTCGTCGGCGGCGAGGGCGAAGTCGGCCCGCAGTTCCCGCAGGACGTCGTCCTGCGCGTCCGGGGTGACCAGGACGTCGCGGGCCTTGCCGCCGTCGGCGGGGCCGACGATGCCGAAGGACTCCAGGACGTCCATGAGGCGCCCGGCGAGGGCGAAGCCGACGCGCAGCTTGCGCTGCACCATGGACTGCGACCCGAACTGACTGCTGATGATGAGGCTGGCGGCCTCCACCACCAGGGCGCCGTCCACGCCGTCCGGCGCCTGAGCGAAGACGGGCTGTCCGATCTCCTGGCCGGCAGCGCCCGTGTTCTCGCCGACGGGCGCGTACACGCCGTGGTCGACCTGGCGCAGGAGTCCGTCGGCGACCAGGTCGCTCAGTGCGTTGCGGACGGTGCCGGCGGCGGCGTCGACGACCGCGCGGATCTCCTTGGCCGTCATCTGCCGGTCCACGGCGGCCAGCACCTTGTCCTTGACCGTGGTCTTCTGCTTCCTCGGGGCAGGCAGCGGCGGCGGCGTGAACGACCCGACAGCGCCGAAGCCCGGGGTGCCGGCGTCGGTCTGGCCGTCGTCGTCCTTCCCGGAGGGCGGCGGCATGGTCCAGTCGTGCCACAGCCCGAGCTCGGTCAGCGCGTCGATCTCCCGGGTGGTGAGGCAGTTGATGGAGCCGTCCTCGGGGAAGATCTCACCCAGACCGTCCAGGCTGCCGTCCTTGGGCAGGTGGACGTACAGGGTGCGCATCATGGTCGCCGCGGAGCCGGTGACGGTGTGGCCGACGCCCTGCGTCGTCTCGCCGGGGGCGTCGTCGGTGATGCCGTGCATGCGGTCCATCAGCGACATCGAGGCATTGAACCGGTCGGGGATGGCGGCCAGGTCGACGTCCCCGGCGAGTCCGCCGGTGGCCTGGCGGGCGGCGATGCCGCCGGAGGAGTTGGCGATGCGCAGCACCACACCGATGCCTCCCTGCACCTGGTCGCGCAGGGAGGCTTCGCCACCGAGTTTGGACAGGTTGAGGGACTGGCCGGCGAAGATGATGCCGATGCCGAACTTGCGGCCCTCGCGGGCCAGGACGTCGGTCATGTGGGCGATCTCGTCACCGAGAGCCTCGTCCCCGACGAGGGAGTTGAACTCGTCGAGCACGAGGGTCAGGCCGGGGTAGGGGGAGTGCGCGGAGAAGTCGTGGCCGACCTCCGCGTTGATCGTGCCGCGGATGTCCATCAGGGCGATGGCGGCCTTGAGCATCCACCAGGTGAAGACCGGGCCCGCGTCCTGCCGGTCGATGTGCCGGCCGACGGCACTCATCTGCGCATCAGGGCGGGCGGAGGTCACCCAGGTCGCCAGACCGGCCAGCGCCCACGCCGCGCACATCAGCGCCAGGGCCACGGTCTTGCCGGAGCCGGTGACACCGACCAGGAAGCCGTGCAGCGTCCCGGCCGCGGACTGCATGTGGACCTTGGCGTCGCTGCCGTCGTGGGCGGTGCCAAGGGTGTAGCGGCCATACGCGTCCAGGGTGAGCAGTTCCCGGGTGGCGCGGCGGCTGCCCTTCAGCGGCGCCGACTCGTACAGCGTCACCAGGGCCTCGCGGCCGCGTGCCTCCGCGACCAGGCGCAGCTCTTCGGGCTCCACACCGAACGCGGAGCAGAGCTGGCCGTGGTTGATGCGGGCGAGCTCGCCCGGCTCGACCTGGGCGAGGACCATGCCGCGGGCGGGCAGGTCACCAGTGGCGGGGAAGCTTTCCACGCGGACGATCTCACTGCCCGGGATGGCGCCGCCGGGGCGGCCCACCTTCTCCGCCCACATCTCCTCGAAGCTGCCGCCACTGCGGCGGGTGGTCGGGGCGACGGTGAGCCGCATGCGTCCCGGACTGGTGCCAGGGATCTCCTCGATGGCAACGCAGGCGACGGGAACACCGAACGCGGCGGCAGCGGCGACCAGGTCGATCCGGGGAACGGGCTTCCCGGCCGGGGCGACGATGTCAGCGGTGAAGTCCGGGTGGGTGGCGTCGATGGTCTGCTCGACGTTCTCCAGCCACGTTTCGGGGGCGACCTCGGCCGTGTCCCACAAGCGCATGACCAGACCGCGGAACCCGGGCGGGTAGAGGACTGTGGTGGCGGCCGGCGGATTCCAGGTGGAGCGGGTGATGGGCAGCGCGACCGACATCAGGGCTCCCCAGCCGAGCGCGGCCGCCGGCTCCCACCAGGGACGGCCGGGCACGATCGCGGCGGCGGCGTAGACGGCGCCGCCGGTCACCGGCCCGAGCACCCGCTGCGCGGTGCGGATCGTACGGCGGAAATCGCGGGTCTTGACCCTGCTGTAGAGCCACCACACGCAGCCGCCGCTGACCACGGCGGCACCGACGTGGGCGGGCAGCACCTCCATCGAGGGAACGTAGGCGAGGGTGGCAGCGGACGCCCCGTAGGCAGCCAGTTCGGCCTTCGCGCGCATCGGCAGCTTGCTCATCGGTCGGTTCCTTCCGTGCAGCGTGAGGGGTGGGTCCGATGGTCGTGCTGGAGGCCGCACCGTCCCGAGGCGGGGCGGTGCGGCGTCCGGCAAGGCCAGCGGTTACTTGCCGCGGTCGTATCCGCCGGCGAGTCGGTGCCAGGCGTCGGCCACGATCTGGCTGTGGTCGAAGGCGAGCGCGAGGGCGTCGCGAGGTGGGGCCAGTGGTGCCCACCGCACGGCAGCGGCGTCGTCCCCGGCCCGGGCGGTGGTGCCGTCCGGGACGGTGGCCATGTACGCGACGCTGACGAACCGGCCACGGGGGTCGCGGTCGGGGTGGTCGTAGACGCCGACCAGGACCAGGTCCTCCTCCGCGATGCGGACGCCGGTCTCCTCCCGCAGCTCCCGCGCGGCGGCGGCGCGGGAGGTCTCTCCGGGGTCGACGTAGCCACCCGGCAAAGCAAGCTGTCCCGCGTAGGGCGGCCAGCCTCGTTCGATGAGCAGCACGTCGCCGCCGCGGATGCAGATCACGTCTGCGGTCATCTGGACGGTTTCGGTCGTCTCGGTCACGCGGTGTTCCCTTCTCGGAGCACAGGTGAGGGCCGCGCCCGGTATCAGGCGCGGCCCCGGTCGTGGGACGTGGTGGACGGGTCAGTTCTGCCGGTAGAAGCCGGGCTTGGCCTGGCGAGCGCGGGAGGAAGTCACGGCAGCGTGGATGCCGCCGTACTCCACCTGGTGCTCGCTGTGGAGGTGACCTGCGGCGGTGTGCATGGTGTCGGCTGCGCCCACCAGGCGTGTGCACCTGCCGGCCACCGAACCGAACAACCCGGCGACTTCCTCGACAGCGGTGACGTGCCGGGCGTCGACATGGGCGGCAGCGCTCAGCTCCGCCAGCCGGGTCGCGGTGTTGGCGTTGGCGCGCATGCGCTGCGCGAGCCGTTCGGATTCCTCCATGAGGCCGGAAGCGGCCTTCCGCAGCGCACGGAACTTCGCGACGAGCGCGAGGTATCCGTTGCTGTCGCCTTCCATGCCGATGACCACTGCGTCTGCCATGGCTACCTTTCTGTTCTGTCAGTTCTCGTTGTGGATCCGGGCACTGGGCGTGTGCAGCCCGGCGTCGACCGTCGCGTCCTGCGTAGGCCGGTAGTCCCTGGACATCGCCGTCTCCTCCGCCTCAGCGCGTTCGGCGGCGTCGAGGGCGGCCTGGGCGAGACGCTCCACCGTCGCGGCCATTACCGTCACGCTCTCCATCAGGCCGGCGATGGCTCGCTTGGTACGCGGGCCGGACACGTTGTGGGTGCGGGCCAGGTCGTCCGTCATCTGTTCCAGCTCGTCAAGCAGCCTCCTGGCCCGGCCGGCCAGCTCCACCGCGTCGTCGTAGGTCTCCATGCCGTCGGTGGTCAGCCGGGTGAGGACCCTGAGCGCGTCGTCCAGGGTGATCTCAGTGAGGTGCTCACCCGCCGTTCTGGCCGCTCCCGCGACCGGTGCGTTCATCGGTGTCACAGCTCCGGACGAAGCAATGGGCATAGGGATGGGTTCCTTTCTGCGGGTGGTGCCGGGCCGGTGCCCGGCGGGACGCTGCGGGGCACGGGGCAGGGCGGGTGCGCCCTGCTTGGGCAGTGCCTGTGGCCTCGGGCCGATCGCGGCGGGCTCCCAGCGTTTGGCGTGCGCGCCGGGCGGGTCGACCTGCTCCACGGTGATGTTCACCGGGCTTTCGGGGCTCTGGTCGAACGGTGAGCTACGCGGCTGGTCGTACCAGTGCGGGCCTGCCTCGTCGTCGTGGGCGGCCCGGCCGTCCCCGGTGGCTTTCCGGTCGCCTGCGGTGGTCTTGCGCCGGTGTTCCTGTGCCTGGCCGTCACGGTCGGTCTTCCTGCGGTGTCGGCGAGGGCCGCCTCCTGCCGTCCAGGTGCTGCGGCGTTTCTTCCAGCGGTCGTTGACGGCCTCCCACGCGGCGTCCTTCAGGTGCACCCGGTCGCCGTCGGAGCGGCCGGATCCGGGCGCCTGCCCGACCGTCGGCGGCTTCCCGCCGCCCCGGTTGGGAGGCGTGCCGTCCGTGGACCGGCGGGGCTTGACGCGGCCTGCGCCACCGATGCGGTTCTTCAGGTCGTCCCAGAACGTCGGCCCGCCCTTGACCGGGCCGCGGCCGCCGGCGGCTTTGGTGCCCGTGCCGCCGCCGGCGGCTTTCGGGCCCTTGCCGACGCCCGAACCACCGGAACTGCCCGAGCCACCGGAACTGCCGGAGCCGTTGGGGGACTTCTTGCCTTTGCTCCACCAGTCGGCGACGGCCTGGCGAGGAGAGCGGCGGCCGCTGCCGCCGGCGCCCGAGGCGCCGCCGCGACCACCGCCCGTACCCCTGGCGCCTCGGGTGCCGTTTCCTGCGGTGTTCTGGGTGCCGCCGTTTCGGATCCGCGGGCTGCCGTTTCGGTCGGAGGTGCCGCCGTTTCGGTTGCCCTTCGCGCCATTTCGCCCCGACAGGCCGCCGTTTCGGCTGGGCCCCGTTCCGCTGCTGGACGAGCCAAGGCTTGACCGGCCGTTCGGCGCCCGGCCGCCACCGGTCCCCCCGCCGCCGACACCGGGCGTGCGCCCCTGCGCCGAGCCGCCGGACGGCCCCGTGCGGCCCGTTGTTGACCTGCCCGGACCGATGCCGCCACCGCCCCGCCCCGGGCCGCCTGAGCCGCGCCCGAGGGCGCTGCGGCCGTAGTCGTGGCTGGAGGGAACACGGCGGGATCGGGCGTTCTCCTTGTCGACCTCGGCACCGAGGCGGGTGGCATCTGCGCGGGCCTTGGCCGCGAGCAGTTCCATCTCCCGCTCGTGCTTGGCCGCTTCGGCACGGCGGGGGCCGGCCTCCTGCAGCCACGTCTGCAGCCCCTCGAACGCGGCGAGCGCGATGGCGAGGATCGCCGCGAGCGACAGTGCGCCCGTGCGAGGCGGGAGCCCGTTCGGGTCCGGCGCGGTGGGGGTCACGCCGTCGCTGCGCAGGGCCGCCGGGACGCTGCTCGCAGCGGTCGGTGCGTGGGGCACCGCGGGCGCGTCGAAGGCGGAAATTCGAACAGTGCCGGATGCCGGGTCGGGGGTGGCCGGCGGCTCGTCGAGGGCCGGCGGGGGCGGGACGGGCGGGGGTGCCGGGGACCCGATGCGCGGCATCTGAAGCACGTTGTCCGGGCTGTCGTCGTCGGACACGCGCCCTCCTCTCCTGGGGACTGCCGGTGAGGGAGGGGGCCGTCTCGCACGCGTACGCGTACACGTGGTTGGGACCCCCGTCAACCCCCATTTCGGCGGTGATGATGATGACGATGACGATTACTGGCAGTGATCCCGGTAGAGGCGTTCCAGCTCCGCCGACAACGCGTTGAAGGTGGCGTGGTCGCCGGTGCTGCGGACCTTCTGGATCGCGGAGACCTTCACCAGGTCGAGCCAGGCCCGGAAGAATTCCTCCGGGCCCCGCTCCCCTGCGGCGCGGGCCTGTTCGAATCGGGCGTTCCAGTGGGCAGCCTTCTTCGGGGACATCCGAGCGGGCATCAGGCGCCCCGCTGCTGCTTGCCGAAGTAGTCCCCGAGCAGCTTCGGCGCGCCCGCCGGCGCGTCGTCGCTGTCCCCGGGGGCGAGCCGCTGGAGGGTGGCCTGCGCGGAGTTGTGGGCGGCGGCCCCGAGCTGCTGCTTGCGCTGCGCCTTGCGCAGGGCCTTGTCCTCGCGGCGCCGCATGACGACCTCGGGCTGCGTCTCCTCATAAGCGGCGACCGTGCTGTTGATGGCCTTGGCGGCCTGCCGCATCGCCTTCGCCGCGTCCCGCAGCGGCTTGACCCGCTTGCGGGCCCGGGCCGCAGCCGAGATACCCCAGGGCAGGTCACCGTCCAGGCGGCGGGCCTTCAGATCGGCCTGGATGGCGTCGGCGAGGGCGTCGTAGGTCTGCGCGTCGTTCAGCATCGAGCCGCGGTGCTGGGCCTGCCAGCCCTCACGCTGCCCGGGCAGCGCCAGTGCCTGCACGCCCGTCGTGACGCGGGTGGCAATGTCCTTACTCATCAGGGGTTTTCTCCTCCGGGTGTCGGGGTGCTGTACTGGGGATCTGGGACTGCTTCCGGCAGTCGCAGCGAGGGCCAGCCCGATTCGCGCGGGCTGGCCCTCACTGGTGTGTGCCGGACGGTTGATCAGGGGCGGTAGCCGTCGGCGATCAGGACAACGGCCTCCTGGCGGTACTTGGACGCGGTGTCCGTGGACGACACGTCGAACTCACGCTGGACGTCGGCGATCGAGATCCGCTCACACAGCTCGTGCTGGATGTCGTCGTACGCCAGGCCATCGGGCACGAGGCCGGCCGCGAGCGCCATGCGGGCGACCCTGCGGACCGCACGCTGCCTCGAGGTCAGCTTCGCCTCGTCCTCGATTTCGACCGCGCGCCGCTCGTTTTCGGCAGCAGCCCGCCGCGTTTCGGCAGCAGCCCGCTCGGCTTCGGCGGCCTCCTTCTTGGCCCGCGCGATGTCGGCGAGAGCGGCCTCCTGACGGCGGTCCTCCTCCAACTTCTTCCGGGTGGCTTCGGCAGCGGCCCGCCGCGTTTCGGCAGCAGCCTTCTCCGTTTCGGCAGCACGCCGGTTCGCTTCGGCAGCAGCCTCGCGGGCTTCGGCGATGGTCCGGGTCTCGATCGCCTGCGCCTCCGCCGCGGCGATCCGGTCGGCCTCCGCAGCTTCCTTCCGCTTCTCGGCTGCCTGGCGCTCCAGCTCGGCTGCGCGCAGGTCCGCTTCAGCAGCGGCCTCACGCTCCTGGGCCTCCTTGCGCTCCGCCTCCGCCTCACGGGCCCGGGCTTCGGCCATCACCGCCTGGTCCAAGGCCTCCTGCTCCAACGCCGCGGCCCGCTCTGCGGCGCTGACCTGGGCGCGGGCGTGGGCTCGTGCCTGCCCGGTCTGGCCGTCGACCTCCGCGCGGACCGCCTCCACCTTGCCCTTGGCGCGCAGGCGCTCCGCTTCGGACTCGGCCCTGGCGACCTCACCGCGGGTCGCCGCGTCCAGGCGCCGGCGCTCGGCTTCCTCCTCACGCTCCTGAGCTGCCTGTTCCTGCTTGTCGGGCATGGCCAGGGCCTCTGCGACCGTGTAGCCGTACGGGGCCATCTTCATCGGCAGCAGTTCATCCTCGGACGCCTGGGAGATGTCGCCCTTGTGCTTGCGCTTGAGCCACTGCTCGTAGGCGATGAGGTCCTGGTCTCGGCGGATCATCTCCGGATAGGAGGTGACGCCCCACAGCCGCATCCGACGGAAGATCCGGGCCGTCGCCACTGGGGCAAGCACCCACCGCAGCCAGGGGATCGAATCGCGTTCGGCCTGGTCAGGACGAACGATGCGGTCGATCGAGGTGCGGCCCAGCTCGACCACCATGATGAAGAGGACCGGCACGACGCCGTGGGCGCCGGCGGCGATGTAGTCCAGCAGCTCCCACGCCCGGCCCTTGGGAGCGCCGGACGCGGCGTTGAGGACGACCGTCGCAGCCGTCAGCAGCCACACCGGGTAGCGGATCCAGCTGATGGGGCGCTTGAGCCAGGCCATCAGCAAGTCGACCGCGATCATCACCATGATGCCGACGTCGACGCCGACCGCGAACAGTCGGCCCTTGTCCAGCGTGCTGAAGCGGAGTTCCTTGTGAGCGAAGACGGCGACGTGTTCAAAGCTGAGGTACAGGCCGATGCCTGCCAGGGCGAGCGCGGCGATCACGATCGCTCCGGCCGCCCACTTCTGGCTTCCGGTCAGCCTCTCCGGGGAGGTCTCCGTCCCGGTTCCACTTTCCGTCTCCGAAGCGAAGTCCGGCGCGTCCGAAACGGTGCCGGGTGCCTGCGAAACCGGCTCGCGCGTTCCCGAAACGGCGACCGATGGTGCCGAGTCGGGGTCGGGGTCGGCCGCGGTGCGCGGCCAGTCGGTGATCGTCATGGGGGCCTCCGGAAGGGGTCGTTCAGGGTGTGGGCGAAACGGTGAGGGCCGCTCCCGAAACGCGGGCGGCTGCTCCCGAAGCGGCAGTCGGCGGAGCCAAAATCGGCCCCCGGGGGGCCGTTGCCTTCCCGGAGCAGGCCACGCTGAAAGGCCAGCCGCCCGTGGTGCGGGCGGTGGGCCTGGGGAGTGCTGGGGGCGGGCTCGAAACTGTCCGTGGTTCCCGCCGGGCGGGAGCGAAAGGGACTGTCCGACTCCCACCGCCTCTCCTGGCCAGCCGTGGTGCGGCTGCCGGTGCGAGCGGATCAGGCAATCGTTAGGCCGTGATCGCGAGGGGACGGTGCGGGTCGATGGCCCGGCCGTCGGGGAGGAGCTCGCCGGTGTCCTC
>NZ_JASVWB010000005.1 GCF_030287445.1 Streptomyces sp. ALI-76-A
CCCGCGGAGCGGGTACCACATCGCTGCGCGATGTGCAAGGGGGGCGGTCGCTGCGCTCCCGCTGCCCGTGCGATGCACGGGCGGATCCCTCCGCTGCGCTCCGGGATCCGGTGGGGCCGGCCGCGATGCGTCCGGCGCGGCGCGCGGTGCGCGCTCGCCCGCTGAGGGCGTGTCAGGTGCGGCTAGTGGGGCCTCCAGTCGGGGAGTTAGGGAGTCCTGCGGACTCCTGGGCGGGTCCGCTGCGCTCCCCCGCCTGACGGTCCTTCCGGCTGCACCTCCAGAACCGTTGGGGCCCGCTGGCGCGGGCGGGGCTGGCTACTGGGGTGGGGGGTCGCTCGTTCGTGTGGGTTCCAGTGTACCGCGTGCATCAGGTTGATGCAGCATGTACCGTTGGCGAAAACACGGGACACCCCCCAACCACCCGGACGGGGCGCGCCCTTTGATGAATGGTCAGCTCCGGAATTCGGTTCACCCACTCACCCGAGGAATAACGAATTGAGAAGCTGCCGACCCGAGCCACAGAACGGGACCTCAGATATCGGAAAGCCTGAAATTCCGAGGTGCGGAGATACCGAAGCCGAACGGCCCCCCGGGGCCGGGCGGCGGAACCGCCCACCGGCACCAGCCGCGCTTCCTCGCTTGTGAGCGTCACGGTCGGCACCACCCGAGACTCAGAGCCGCTGCTGCTGTCCACTGCCCGCACCGAGCCGCGGAGCCGCACGCGAAGCGAGCCCAGCCACGGAGGCCCGGCTCCCTCGATCCGGTGGCTGTCCACGGCGACACGCCCGCTGCTGCCAGCTGCTTTCCCGTACGCGCCGGGGCGTGTCGGCGGGAGTTCGTGTGGTGGTTGAGCTCTAGTGACACATAAGAGCGCTCCGCCCTGAAACCGGCTCTGACCTGCGGTGATGCGAAACCGTTTGTTCTAGGTTTCCAGAACAAACGGTTCCTGGGTGTTCTGGAGATCCAGAACAACGGGCCCCCGAACCTGACGGGTCATCAGGTGACTGTGAGCCACCGTTTGTTCTGCCCCTCCAGAACAAGCCGGTTTACCTAGTGCTACCGTGCTGCCTCAAACGTTGATCATCTCTGGAGGACTGTGCTGATGGAACAGCTGCCGATCGTCCGCCCCGGCGAGCGCGTGGTCGCGCGGTCGGACGGCAAGGGCGGCTTGATCCTGGGCGTCGAGAAGATCAGGGGCCGCGAGTTCGCCGCGAGCGCGGAGTGCAGCGGCTACGTCCTGGACGCCCGACTGCTGATGGACGTGCTCGGCAGCCTCAAGATGCCCGGCTCCTGGTTCCAGGTCTGGTGCAAGCTCGTGGCGCTGCAGAACGCCAACCGCGCCGACGACCAGACCCGTGCCGCCGCCCGCGGCTTCGTGAAGACCAACCAGCGCGACCTCCAGGCCCGGTGCAACCTGTCGGCGGCCTCCGTGAACGAGGCCAGCCAGTTCTTCGCGCACATCGGCTGGATGCGCACCGCCAAGCGCGGCATCCTCCAGCTGAACCCGTGGCTCACGGTGGCCGGCACCTCTGGCGAGCAGGAGAAGTGGCAGGCGCTCTGGAACAGCGCCGAGGGCCCGGCCTGCATCATTCCGCACTCCGACTACCCCACCGAGTGGCGCCAGGCGCGCGAGGCGGAGAAGAAGGCCGCCGAGGCCGCCCGCCGTAAGGAGAAGGTCGTCACGCTCCGGCAGCGGCGGCCCGTACGCAAGGCGAGCGCATGACCTCGCGCGGCATATCCTCGTTACAGCGTCTCGACCTGATCGGAAGTGGTGAGGCTCCGTGAGCAGCTCTTACGTCCCCAGCCCTCCCACAGAGGCCCCCGTCGCGATCCCCCGTGACGTCCTGCGCCTCCTGGCCCTGGTCGACGTCTCCACAGCCGGCCGCCGCGTCCTGGACCAACTGCTGTACCTGAGCGACCCGGACACCGGCACCGCCGCGATCAGCCAGAACGAGATGTGCGCAGAGCTGGGCGCGAGCAAGCCGACCGTCAACCGCGGCTTCAAGGAGCTCCGCGAGTGCGGACTCGCCTGGAGCCTCGAGGACAGCCTCTACCAGTTGCACCCGCTGCTGACCGGCGGCAAGGTCTCCTCCGCCGTCATGGCCGTCCCCGAGATCAAAGCCGCCGACCCTGCCCGCTTCACTCAGCAGCGACGGAGTCGGTACGCCGCGCAGATGGCGAACCTGGCCCCCACCGGCTGAACTCCCTCGATCGAGCGCGAAGCCCACCACGGCGTCGCACCCCCGGGTGCGGCGCCGTTCGCATGCCCCGGACGCCGGGACGCCCACCCGTGCCGGTAGCACCAGGTAAACCGGCTTGTTCTGGAGCAGCAGAACAAACAGCGAGCAGCAGTACCCGGCTGCTGCAAAAGCAACCGAGCAGCAGCCAAAGCAGCGCGGCATGCAGCGGACAGCAACGGCCGGTAGCACCAGGTAAACCGGTTTGTTGCAGCGGAGCAGAACAAACGATGCCGCTGCGCGACGGTCGGCAGTCCCGTTGCAGCGCCCGGGCAGGGCCTCGCCGTGTCCTGCTGCTGCCCGACCGAGCCCGGCCTGCTGCACGTGCAGCACCCTTGCGCCGTCCAGGTCGTGCGATTACTGCGCCACAGTCCCCGACCCCGAGCAGCAACCGGCCTTGCACCCTTCACCACCAGGAGCAGCAGCCGATTGCGCAACGGACAAGGCACAGTGCAGGCCGGGAAGGGTGCAAGGGATTGCGTGCAGTCGGTTGCAGCAACGGCGGACTCCACCGGGAGCGCCGGCGCCCTAGGAGGACGGGGCCGATCGACACCGGCGTTGCACCCCAATAGTGGTTAGTACAGATAGCGGTTCTGTGCGGGTTGTAGATCTCTCCCCCCTGAGAGCAAAGCTCGGTCCGGGAGCAGCCGGGAGCCATGCGACGGGGAGACGGCGGCGAGGCGATCGTGGAGCCGCTCCGAGGGGATCAGCGGCGCCTTCGGCCCCTGCGAAGCGCTGTGCGGCGCTGTGAGCGCCTCTGACGGCCTCGATCGCCGCTCGGGAGTCCGGAGGGCCTCAGAACGCCGCAGACGGCCGTACGGGGCCGGGAAGGATCATGTGCGCCGAACGCTGGCGGGCTGTCGCCACAGGTGAGGGCAGATGATCGGGCCCCGTTCTGCGAGCTCTGCTCTCAGGGGGGAGAGATCTACAACCCGCACTAGAAGCACTATCTGTACTAACCACTATTGGGGTGCAACGCCGTCGTGCCGCAGGCGCATGGCAAGCGTCTCGCAGTACGTGAGGGATGTCGTCGCCACTCCGAGGTCGCCCCTGGCGGCGGCCTTCCGCGCCACGTCCGTCATCACCAGCATGCTCTCCAGCGGGCTCTCCTCGCCGGCGGCCGAAGCCTCTTCGACCCGGGCAACCAGCACGCGGTCGGCCTGCTCCAGGACCTCGGACCACACACCGCCGTACGCGGCCGGGTCGACGCCGGTCAGGGGCGTCAGCCACAGGTCGGCGTGCGACTGGAGGAGCTGGTCGCCGGAGCGGAAGTCGAGCACGGTGCCGCACGGCATCGTGCCGTCGTCGGCGTGGTCCGCGGCGCCGGGCCACCCGTCCAGGTCCACGACGTGCACGGGGCACAAGTACGCGAGCCAGGCCGCGCCCGGCCCGGAGTCCTGCGCCGGGCCTTCGCGGAGCACGGTGGCCTTGAAGGGACACTCCACCACCGTGCGCAGCCCGCCGAGATCGCGGTGGCCGGAGAGCTCCTGGACGATGGACGGCACTGCGGCTCCTTCGCTGGTCAGACTTCGATGTACGCGACGACCACCACGGTGCGCAAAGCACTGACCCAGTACAGGAGGCGTACGCGCTCGACTTCGTCGGCGTACTGGCGCAGCTGGGGGCCGGAGGCGTCGCCGGGGAGCGGCTCGCCGACGTCGGGGTCGACGGAGATGACGACCAGGGCGCGGTCCAGGGCGTGGATCTCCGCCTCGCTGGTGATGTTCTCCAGCTGCTTCGTAGCGGAGTCCGAGAAGACGATCCGGGCGCGGCGCGGGCCGTGCTGCGGGGCCATCAGGCGACGGCCGGGCGCTGCGAGGCGAGCCGGGCGAGGTGGGCCTCACGCAGCTCCTCCCACGGCGTGCAGTCCTCCACCGCGGGCAGACCGTTGGCCGCGATGTCCTCGAGGACGGCGGCGAACTGGTCGGCCTTCTCGCGGGTCTGGGCCGCGTACGCGCGCAACCCGTCGGCGGCCGCGGGCTCCAGCTGCTGCCGGGCGTGGTCGGCGGTGGCCGGCTGTTCGCTCATCGAGGGCTCCAGAGGGCAGAACTGGCGTCTGCTCCAACGGTATCGGCCGCCCCGGGCCCTGGGGACCACTCCGGACGAACCAGCTCGAACGAGGGTGCCGGGACCCAGGACCCAGCTTCTGGCCCGGTCCGTGGTCACCAGGGAAAACACCGGTCTCGGGACCCAGGGACCCAGGTTCTGGAGGCGCTGCTGGGTCCTGGTCCCTGCCCGCTGCCCGATGACACAGATCAGCTGAACAGTGACACAGATGAGCCTGTCCACCTGGGGAAACGGGGGGTTGATGACACAGATGACACAGGTCGGGTGGACTGTTCAGGCCGGGATGCCCGGCAGGCCCTGGCCGTTGGTGATCGGACACCGCATCCGCACCCGCCGGCCCGCCCGGGACCGATCCCGACGGTTACGTTCCGTACGGATCACACCCGCCCGGCAGCATGATCAACACTGTCACGCTCCACCCCGGATTTTCGGGCCCTGGAGGGGGTCTCAGCAGCCTCCAGACCCCGCGAAACGGACACAACGGGCGTGATTCGGGGGTGGTGTGACAGTTTTCGGGGGCAGCGTGACGCTCGTGTCACGCTCACGCTCCGTCAGCGTGACACCGATCCCGGGCTTGCGGGAGGGCGGCCGGTGGTGGGGTCGGCCTGCTTCTGCCAGGCCGTACGCCGGGCGAGGAACGCGGCGAGAGCGCCGGCGGCTTCGGGCTCGGAAGTGGCGAGGCGGCCCGCGAACGCCAGCTGACCCATGTCCGCGCCGGGGACCAGGCGGGCGAGTTCGGCGAGCAGCGCGGCGTGCGCGAGGACCGGCGGGGTGAGAAGGCTGGCCGCGGCCTCGCGTGCGGCCGGGTCGCGGTAGTGCCCGAGGTGCGCGGCGAGGGCGTGGGCGAGCCAGGCGTCGACGTCGGCCTGGACGTACCCGTCCGCACGACGGGTGAGTTCGTCGCGGACGGCTTCGTCTCCGTCGCGGGGCTCGGTCTGCTCCAGCGTGCCCAGCGCGCGCAGCGCCTGGAGCTCATCGGCGCGGGCCGCGATCCGCGCGGCCTCGCGGTGCTCGGCTTCCCGGGCGGCGGCGGCCGCGGCTTCGGCGGCGAGCTCGGCCTGGACGACGTCGTCGGCGTCCGGGTCGTACACGGTGCCCGGCGCCGCGTCGGCGAGCAGCTGCGCGATGCGCTCCCACTCCGCGAGCTCCGCCGGGCCACGGACGTCGTCCGCCAGGTCCTCGTGCCTGGAGTCCTGCCGTGCGTCGAACCGGGCGTCCTCGAGGGCCGCCGCGACGGCGCCGGCGTCCATCCCCTTCGCCTGTCGCCGTACGACGCGGCGGCCAATGCGGGCGGGGTCGACCGGCTCCCGGGGCGCGGCGACGCGCGGGGCGAGCGGACGGCGCGCAGTGCGCCGGGGCGGCCAGGGCGTGGTCATCATCGGCCTCGTATTCGTGGTGCGGATTCGACAGCGGGCCGCCGCCAGAGCGCTGTGCGACGGCCCGCCGGATTGTTTTATAGCAGGCCATGAATTCGGCTGTGTCAGAACATGAAATCTATGGACTGGACGTGCGTGAAATCCGCGCGCAGGCCATCGGCCCGGGTGCCCCATTCCGTGAAATACGACTCGGTGATGGCCTCCGCGACGATCGGATGCAGGTCTTCCTCTGTCGCTCCGGCCTCCTGGAGCTCCAGGATCTGCTTCACGTAGGTGGGCGAGATCGGGGTGGTGATGGTGCGGATGCGGCCGTCGTCCGAGCTGCCCGAGCACGTGAATCCGAAGTACGCCGTCACCTCCACCATCATCCCGCTGGACGTGGAAGCCTGTTCGCGTGCACGTGCCCTGACCTGCGGTTGCCACTCGGACTCGGTTGCCTCCACCAGGGCGGCCTGGAGTCGCTTCTGTGGCTTCTTCAGCTTCCCGGCGCGGTAGCGCTCGATCGTGCGAGTCGAGGTGCCCACACGCTCCGCCAGGCTCCTCGCTGACTCCTTCATCCGCGTGAGGAGGAATTTCACCTGAGCATTTGCCGACTTCGGCGCGGGCCGGGTGAAGACCTTCCGCTCCGCCCGCGCGAGGGCCTCCAGGACCTTGCCGCGGCTCGGGGCCGGCTGCTGCTGCTCGTGGTCGCTCATACCTCCTAGGGATCACGGATCGCCTGTGGACAGATTCCGGGCGCCGCGGCTCCAAGTCGCCTGCCCACGAGGGGTGTTAGGCGGGGTGCCGGGTGGGGGAGGTTTGCGGTGACAAGGGGAGGAACGCCGTGGGGAAGCGGAACGGGGCGCGCAAGGGCGCCCGGCGGTCGGGAAATCCGGCGCGCCGCGAGGCGGAGCGCATGTTCTCGGGGGACGTGATGGGCGAGCGCATGTACGCCGCCACAGCCCCAGGAGCCGGGGTCCAGCCGGGCGAGATCATCCCCGTGACCGTCCCGGCCTTGCCGGACGGCGTGGTGATCCGGGACGCCACACCCTCCGACGCGGCCGCGTTGGAGCCCGTGATGCGGCTGGCCGACCCGGACAACCCCGACGGCTCCTGGCGGCAGCTTCCCACCGCGATCCGCCAGAGCCTCGACGCCGACAAGTACACCCGCGTCCGCGCAGTGCAGGAGACCGAATCCGACGCGCTGGTCGGCGGCACGATGACGCTGCCGGCGGCATGGGCGTACACCCACCCCATGCTCATGGGTTCGCCCAACGCGCACATCATCGCCGGACTGGTCGCCACCCTGGACTCCCTCGCGGTGGTCGAAGCGTGGCGCGGCAAGGGCATCGCCCGCGCCCTGGTCGCCGACGTGGAGCGCGCGGCCGGCGCCCACGAGAAGGGGAAGTTCGGCGCGGCCATCCTGTACGTCACGCACGAGCCGGAGCTGACGGACTTCTACGCCGGGCTCGGCTTCACCCTCTCCCCCGACGGCATCGGCATCCCCACACCGGCCGGCTTCATCTGCCACGGCCCGATCAAAGGCTTCCGCTTCTCGGTGAAGCCGCTGCGCACCAGCGTCCAGATGGAGCCCATGGCTACCCCGTACGGGCAGCAGCTGGTCGTCCGTGGCGTCCTGCCCGTTCCTGCGCGCTGACGTCAGCGGCGGGTGACGGCGTAGCCCGCGTCGTTGACGGCGGCAGTCCACACATCGCGGTCGAACCACTTGCTGATGTTCGGCTGCATCTCGGTGATGGTGCGCATCCGGGCCTGCCAGTCGTGTCCAGCCGGGCCGCGGCTGCCGTCGCACCCGGCACAGCCGTCCTCGCCGTGGATGTGGCCGGCCATCCATGCGTTGACCGCCACGTTGACGATGACCGCGTACAGGTCACCGCCGGTCTGCGCCAGGGAGTCCGGGACACCAGCGAGGACCAGGGCGAGCTCGGGGTTGTCGATCGGCGGCATCGGTGCCCCCACGCCCTTCTCGCTGCTGCTCTCCTCGAAGGCGCTCGCGCTGCGGGCGAGACGGTCGGCGAGGGCGGCGGCGTCGAAGTACCGCCAGGCGGAACGCACCTGGATCCTGAGCTGCTCCGCCACAGCGCTGACGTTCTTCTCGATCGTGTCCTCAACCGTCGACGGCGCGAGCGTCACCCCCCGGTGAGCCAGCTCCGCGAGCGTCTGGGCAACAGCTTCCTTGAACGCCTTCGTGTTCCGCACCACCGCATCGTAGGCGCGTCGGCGTAGCCGCCGGACGGCTTCACCAGCATTGACCGGCAACGACGTGCAGTTCGGGCGGCGTTGTCAGTGGCGGCTGCCACCATCCGGCCATGCCCATCAGCCGGGAGTACGCACGCTCCCTCTTCGCGGACCTGACACAGAACGCCCCGGTGCCGCTCGATCCTGACGAGCTCCTCCACATGCCTCGCCTGCGGCAGCACGGCCACGTCTTCTTCGGCGACATAGCGGTGCGCTGCTACAAGCACAAGGCTCGCTGGACCTACGACGAACGCGACATCCGGGCCGCCGGGCGTGCGTTCGCGGACATGGAGGTGGACCTGGACGACGTCGTCGACGTCCAGCTGCCCGCCTACCGCGACCTCCCGGAGCGCGATCCGGAGGAATGGCACCGCCCCAACTGGCGGCGCCAACTGGTGTCGTGGATGTTCGCCCGGGCCCAAAACCAGCTGCTTGAGCAGGGCCGCTCCTACGACGCGTGGGGCTCTTGGCGGAACATCGGCGCGAACGGACTTCCCGGCGAGCTGACGTGGGAAGAGTTCGTCGCGTCCAGCAGCAAGGCCCGGCACCTGCAGAACATCGCCGGCACCCGGCCCCTCCAGCTCCTGACGTGGTCCGGGGAGACCTGGCTCCTGCCACGGGCCTACGTGGACCTCCTGGACCGCTGGGAGCGGCGGCAGGACGAACTGGTGGCCCGGGCCCGACTGTGCTCCTCCTGCGGCGAGCAGGGCCCGTACTGGGGCGGCTGGCGGACTCCGACGACGTCCGGGTACATCACCCGGTGCCCGCCCTGCTCCGGCGCGGCCTTCCAGCCGTACACCGGCCACCTGCGCGGTGTGCAGTACGAGACGATCCGTCGGCGCGGTACGAGGGCTGACGACTACCTGTGCCGGCTGTGCAAGGCAAGCCAGGCGTCCGTGTGGGATCACTGCCACGAGCACGGCCATGTCCGAGGACCGCTCTGCGGCAGCTGCAACACCCGCGAGGGCACCGCCAGGCCGTACTACTTCCTCCAGCTCGAAGGTGGCGCGCTGCACCTCCTGGAGTGCCGCGGCTGCCTCGAACAGCGGACCCTGCCGCGCCGCTTCCACCTGGACGTGGTCCGCGCGCACCTGGAGGAGAACGAGCGGCACGGGCGTTGTGGCAAGCAGCCGTACGTCCGCGAGGCGGAGCACACACACGGTGTCCACCGCTTTCAGCTGCAGTGCAGCGGCTGGCATGCAACCGGCAAGTGGACGAAGGACGTCACGGCATCGGAGGTGGCCACGCTCGTGCGGGCCTTCGTCGACGCCGTGCAGGAAGGCCGGCCTTCTCCCGGCGACGCCACGGAGGCGGGATGACCGGCGTACGGCGGTGTCGTTGAACACGGCATCGCGTGCAAGCACATCCGACCCCCCGCGGATACGCGAGCGAGCCCCGGACCGCATCGGTCCGGGGCTCGCGGGCTGTTCGGGGCGCGGCTGCTACAGGTCGAACTCGAGGTGCTCGATGTCCGTGAAGCGGACCTCCTCCAGGCTTCCGGCGCGGCGGCCGCCGTCCTGGAAGTACACCTCCTTGAGCGCTTCGGCCGCGATCTCCTGCAGTCGGGCGTCGCTGGCACCAGCCTCCTGGGCTTCGAAGAGGCGGGCGGCGTAGCGGGGCGGCAGGGCGACGGTCAGGTGCCGGATGCGGTCCTGGTCCGTCGACCCGATCGGCGCGGTGTAGCCCATGCGGGCGCGGGTGTCGATGACGATGCCGCCGGTCGTCGCCGCCTTCTCCTTGGCCTTGGCCCGGATCTGCGGCTGCCACCGCTTCTTCACCTCGGTCTCCAGGCGCGCGGCGAGGGCCGGGCGGGGCTTTTTGATCTGGTCCTTCACGTACCGTTCGACGGTGCGCTGGGAGACCCGCAGCATCTGGGCGACCGCCTTGGTGGTCTTGAGCTGCTTGACCAGGTACCGCATCTGCGCGCCCGCGCTCTTGGGCGCCGGGCGGGTGAACGCCTTCTGCACCGCGGCTTCCAGGCCGTCCCCGAACAGGCTCATCGTGGCCCTCTCCTACTCTCCGTTGTCGACGTCGGTGACGGTGCCGTCCTTGATGTACCGGGCGAGGTTGAGCTCCGGGGCGTTGAACCGCTCGCGGACTTCCTCGCCCCACAGGACATCCTGGGTGCCCTCGTGCTTGACCAGGCCGGGGTTGATACCGAGCTTGAAGCCGCCGGGCAGCGGCTTGCCCTCCAGGTAGGGCAGGAAGTCCAGCGGGCTCGGTCCGTTCGAGGCGTAGACGACGCAGTCGGACAGGATCGCGATGGGGTACTGCCCGGTGAACGCCGCGTGCTTGACGATCTTCCGGTGCAGGTTGATCCGGGTGCGGGAGATGACCGCCGCCCGGATGTCCGGCCGCCACGTCGGGCGGGACAGGGCCCGCCACGGCTCGCCCGGCCGCCAGCCCTCCCCGCGCGGGCGCTCGCGCAGCTTGCCCAGGCCGCCCTTCACCGTCGCCTTGACCGCCGAGACGACGATCGCCAGCTCCGGGTCACGACCCTTGTAGCCGTCCATCGCCTCGAGGAAGTCGGCCGGCGACAGGTCGGCGTCGACACCGAGGTCGGCCATCGTGGCGAGGTAGGCGTCGCGCAGCCGGTTGTACCAGCCGTCCAGGTAGCGGCCGTTCTCCCGCCGCACCCACGCCTCCAGCGGGCGCACCTCGTAGCCGAGCTCCACCGCGTACGCCACGGTGGGCGTCGCGTACCAGGCCGGGCCGGTCGGTCGCTCTCCCTTCGGCGTGAACGGGGACGGCAGCAGGCTGCCGTCCAGCTCCACCCACTCCTTGCCGACCTTCACGCGGGACAGGTCGACGTGGGACAGGTCGACCAGCCACGAGCCGGGCAGCTTCGGGTCGAACACCGGGGCCTTGACGTGCGTCGCCTCACCGAGGCCGACGGTCAGGCCGTTCGCTCCGGCCGCGAAGGCCATGTTGACGTCGATGCCGACCAGGTGGCGCAGGGTGCACTCCGCGTCGGTCATCGGCCGCGCCCAGTCGTACGCCTCCTCGAACAGCTTCTCGCCGGGGCCGCGCACGTGGAAGCGCGGCAGGTCCTTGAGGACCGGGTGGCCGTCGGGGACCTCGCACGGCGGCCAGTTCATCGGGTCGATGGCGTCCTTGCCCAGCGAGCCCGGGTTGTGCTCGGAGTGCCGCTTGCCGTCGGCGTCCGGCTCCGAGGCGCGGGTCGGCGGGTGCAGCGCGGTCATCAGCTCCAGGCCGGTCACGGCGGTCGATCCGCGCGGCGTCATCACCCGCGAGGCGTACACGCCCAGGACGCGGGCGAGTTCAGCCGGCGGGAGCTGCCCGGCCTCGCCCCAGTGCCGGGTGTCCAGCGCGTTCCACGACGGGATGCACAGCTGCACGCAGGCCCGCTCCGAACCGGTCGCGGGCCGGTAGATCCGCGCCCACGGGCCGAAGCCCCTCTTCGTCAGCTTCCACTCCGCGCGGACCAGCTGCTTGATGACCTTGTGGCCCTCCGGCAGGCGCCCGGCGTGCTTCTCCTCCTCCGTGAGCGTGACGGGCAGGCCGTAGCGCTCCAGCGCGGACGGAGTGAGGACGATGAGCGGGTCGGCGTCCTTGCCCGGCCCGGACAGCTTCGGCTGACCGAGCTTGGCCTCGCGCAGCGTCCAGTCGACCAGGGCCGGGATGCTCTTGGCGGGCACGTCCAGGACCAGGCCGCCGGTGCAGTACGCCAGCACCTGCCCGTCCTCAACGTCGACGACCGCCAGCGGCCCGTTCTCGAACCGCGGGTCGGTGCCGCCCGCCGGGGTACCGGCCGGGGCCGCCTTCTTCGCACCCGGGCGGCGCGACGTCGACGACGGCCTGGTGGTGCGCGCCGGACGGGGCGCGGCCGCCGGAGCAGCAGCGACAGCGGCAGGGGTTTGGGTGTTCTCGGTTGCAGTCATGGCCGCAGCCTCGGACGCCTCCCCTGTGGACAGAGTCCGCGCTTCCGCCGGGTCGGCGAAACTCGCCGGGACGGGCGCGCCGGGAGAGGGGTAGAGGGATGCGGCGAGTTCGTCGAGTACAGCGGCCGACACAATGCCTTCGGGGTCGACAGCGCCGCCGAAGGTGGCGGGCACCGGGGCCGCCGGCTTCTCCGGCGTTGCGGGTGCGGGGTAGAGCTCCGCGAGCTGCCGCAGCAGCCGCGCGTATGCCTCACGCTCGGGGCCGCGCGGTTCGGTCGGCTTCTTCGTCGACTCCCAGGCGGACACCGTGGCCCGGCGCACCTTCAGTGCGCCGGCGACTTCGTCCAGCGTCAGGCCGTGCGCAACCCGCAGCCGCTTGCGCTCCTCCGCCGGCGGCAGCGGAGAGCGGGACGCGACCAGCGCGTCGACCGCGTCGAACATCTCGGACATGGAACACCTCCTGACCCACACTCTACCCCATGAACCGTAAGGATCGCGTACGTTCACCGTACGAATACCGTACCGTACGGACCCTCTTTCGGGTGGGGCGACGTTTCAGGCTGACGTCCTCAGCGGAGCTGGCTGGGGTGCCGCCGCCACGGTCCCGGCCTCCCTCGCCGCGCGCTCCGCCCGGGCCCGGCGCAGGGCTGCGGCGCGGGAGACGTCGGCCTGGCGGCGGCGCTCGGTGCGGGCCTGCTCGATCGGGGCCGGTTCGTCGTCCGGAACGGTGTCGGGCTCGGGGAACGCGCGCCGGGACAGCTCCCGCATCGCGGCAGTCTGCCGCTCCACCGCCTCCGCGATGTGGGGGTCCACTCGGGACGGCCTGGCCGCCTCCTGGTGCGCGGCGAGCGCACGGCGGTATCCGTCCGAGGCGGTCTCCCGGGTACGCGGCGGCCCGGCGGGCGCGGCCTCGGGCTCCGGATCGACGTCGGCCGGCTCGGGCACCGGCACCGCGCCGGGCGCCAGGATCCGCAGGGACCGGACGACCGTCCGACCCGCCGACTCGTTGGCGGCCGCGACGATGCGGGTCTGCTCCAGCCGGGTCTTCGTCGCCCAGGCCGCCGACTCCGGGCACACGGTGAGCCGGCCGGACTCAGCGTCGTACGACACGGCGGCGACATGCCCGGCGAGCTCGGGGGCGATGGCCGCCCACCGCTCGCGCAGCGTCGCGCCGGCAGCCGGGAGCTCCCACGCGCGCTCGGTGACCAGCGCGCCGATTGCGGCCCCCAGGCCCATCGGCTCGCGCCCGTCCCGGCGCACCGTACGGACCACGCGCGGCTGCTTCTGCTTCGTCTTCTGGCCGCCGCCGTTCTTCCAGGCCTGCTCCATCGCGGCCCGCAGCGCGACCCGGGCCAGGTCGACGCCGGACACCTCGCCGCCGCTCATGCCTGCCCCCAGGCTGTGTGCCCGAGGACCAGGTGGCGGGTGCCGGACAGTCGCTGTGCCTGGTCGACCAGCTGGTTGCTGAACAGGCGCCTCGCGGACGTCTCGCCGTACTGGTCGATGTGGTCGAAGACGACCTGGTGGTCCTTCATCGCCTTCACCCGCCAGTCGCGGACCTGCTCGCGGGTCAGGTCCTCGAGGACCAGCTCCTGGTCGCCGTCGGCGGTCTCCGGCTCCGGGGCGGGGACAACGGCGGCCGGACGCGGCGCGGGCAGCACGACCGGGGCCACCGGCGCGGCCGGGACGACGTCGGCCGGCTGCGCGGCCGCGGCTTCGGCACGGGCCTGAGCTGCGGCGGCTTTCCGAGCGCGGACCTGCTCCCACTCGCGGGCCTTCGCCCACGCCCTGGCCGTCACGCTCTCGTGCAGCTGCTGTTCGACGGCCGTACGACGCTCCGCCTCGGAGGCTCCGGGCATCGCTGCGTCGACGGCGGCCGCGACCGCGTGGCGCTGGGCACGGCGGCCGACCTGCCGGTCCTCGCAGCGCGGGCAGTCCCGGCCGGAGTCGAGCAACATGCCGTCGTCGCACAGGGTGTCGCCGCACTGCTGCCGCTGCGGCAGGCCCCGTCCGATCAGCCAGCCCACCGGATCGACGATCGGCCCGCCCAGCCGCAGCTGGTCCTCCAGACGCCGGGCGAGCCGGTCGGCGAGAACCTGCGGCGCGTCGATCCGGCCGACGAAACCGCTCACCGTGGTCAGCTCGGCACGCGCGGCGGCCTCCACCAGGCGGCGGGCGGCCGGACGCTCCAGACGCGCCCACAGCAGCCGGACCGGCTCCAAGATCACCCGCAGATTCTCCGGCGGCAGGACCCCCCTCCCCTGCTGCTGCCTGCACTGACCCGCACCGTCCATGACTCGCACCGAGCCGTCGGCCACCGGCCCGCAGCCGCCGTTCACGCCTTCGATGACCGGGGACTCCTTCGGCTGTTCCCCGCGGAGCGGGCCGCCGTCCTCGCGCACGCACGCGCGCTCCGGCCGACGGCCTTCACCCCCACGGCCTTCGCCGGAAAAGCCACCAGAGAGCGCAAGAGAACCCCCAGGAGTAACCCCAGAAGCGTGGAGAGCGTGGTGCTGTGCAGTTGCGGCGAGGTCTGCCGATCCGGCCATCCCGTCCTGTCCGGTGCCCTCCACCCCAGTCGTCACAAGGGTCTCGCCCGTCTCGCCGGACTCAAGATCTCCGGATGCAGTACCGGCGAGGTCTGAAATCAGAGACTTGGCGACCCGGCGAGCCTCCCGCACGGCCACGCCGTGGGCCTCGGCAACCGGCACCAGGCGCACCCGCGACTGCGCGTTCAGGCCCGAGCCGGTCTCCTTGCGCACCACCTCCGCGACGCCGTGCTCCTGGAGCCGCTTGAGCACCTTCGCCCCGGCCGCCGCCGTGCAGCCCAGCAGCCGCCCGACCGTCGCCGCCGGACGCCCACGGCCGGTGTCCACCGACCCGGGGCACAGCTGCAGCCAGCCCGCCGAACCCGTCGTCAGCACCATCAGCAGCAGCCCGAGCCGGTCCGTCGCAGCACCCCGGCCCGTACGACCGGCGAGCAGCCCGGCCGGGACCACCGGCTTGTCCTTCGGAGCCCACCCCGGACCGAACAGCACCTCGATGAGGCTCAGCAGCACCGCCAGCTCCGAGCGCGACAGCGCCAGCGGGTGCCGCCGGTCACCGGCCTTCTGCGCCCGGTACATCGGGATCACCCAGCACTCCAGACCCGTCGCGTGCCCGAAGGCGTTCGTCGCGACGTTCGAGCCGAGGAACCCGGCAGCACGCAGCTCGGGCAGCACGGTGTGCGCGACCGTCGACTGCGACACCCCCAGCCACCGCCCGAGCTCCGCCGCCCAGATCGACGTCTCGAAGTCCTTGCGCACATCCGCCTTCGCGGTCAGCACCACCGACGCCAGCCGCGCGCCGTCCGACGCGCCGGCCAGCGCCGGGGACGTCACCAACGCGCGCACCGCCGCGAGCAGCCGGGCCCGCATCGTCTTCGACAGCTGGAGCGGGTTACCCAGCTCCAGCCGCGCGACCGGACCGGCCTGCGCCGGAACCGACCGCAACCGACGACGCGACGCCTCACTGGCGAACTCCGTGCGCGGGCGAGGAAGCACGGCGGCCGGTGCCGCCACGGCGCTCATCGGCCCACCCGAACGGAAGAGAAAGAGATCATCTCGGCAGCCTGGCGCAGGTCGCCTGTGGACAGAGTCCGAGCAGCGGCGAAACCGTCCCTCCCTCCCGCCCGGCGGGCAGGAACTTCGGATCGCGTCCCGCCCCACGGGACGGAGCTCCGGAGCACCGCGGCGGCCGGCGCCGCCAGGAGGACATGGGCCCCCCTCCCGGTATAGGTGTCGCGGACCGAGGTTCGTGTGACACTCCACCCCGAAGAATTTTCGTGACTAATGCCGTGAACGGGGCAAACAGGCTGTGCGAATCCCGTCACGCGGGAAGGGGGGAGGGCTCGAACCAGGCTGAATCGGACACGGTCGAGCTGACAGAAGACACCGATCTCGTGCACTATGGCGGGGACACCAACCTTCATATGGATCGCCCCCGACCGCGACCAGGCCCCTGCCAGGGACCCGACCACGGCCGAGCGCTCTGTACGGATGGAGCCCCGAGCACCGACGGCCTGCCAAAGCCGCCGGAACCCGGGGTGACGCTGTGGCACTACAGAGGCCCCTTGCCAAAGGGGCTCCTGGAGAGCCGAGGTGGCCCGCTTGCCAAAGCGGACCGGGTGGAGCAACCCGCTTGCCAAAGCGGGGTACTGCGATGGAGAAAGACCCAGCTCGATGAGCTGGAGCCCAGAACCGGCGCCAAAAACCGGGATCTGAGCGCCGACCTGGACGGTGTGTCCGGTCGGAAGACGGGCCGCGCGAGGCCAGTGGATGCCACTCCACCTGTCGGCGCGCGCGGCCGATGGCCGCTAGGTCATGGCCGACCCCCTCGAACCCGAGAGCGGAGTCGGCGCATACCCACAGGCGAGCCCGATGGTGTGATCGCAAAGGTGAAACGGCGCAGATACGCGTGCAGTTCCGCAGACGCGGGTACTCTTCATCCCGCGATCACCTCCCATCAGGTGTCGCCCAAACGGAGCTTCGCCCCGTTCGAGAGCCCTGGGACCCGGCATGGTCCCGGGGCTTTCGCCGTTTCCGATGATCCACAGCCTAGCCCTAGAACCGGACAGAACCGTCGGACGAATTCGAGCAACGCCCGAGGCGCCCGGAATGCTGAACCCGCCAGGCGGAAAGCGCGCGGGAATCTGCCTGTCACACGGGAAGCTCATTGGCCACCCCGCAGTTCGCGGAGATGGGTGACGAACTCCTGCGCTTCGGAGGCGTGTCCGTAGTGAGTCTGGAGGGCCTGCCCAAGGTCGGCGGCCACCATCGCGAGTGACGGCAGCGACTTCCGCTCCCCCGTCAGGGCCCGCTCCCCGTAAGCGAGTGCGGTGTCCAAGTCGCCTTCGCGCGCGGCGACCACGCCAAGCGTGACGCGGGCCTCCGCGATCCGCATGGGTGACCGCTCCGTCCCGTCGAAATCCGTACCGGCCCGGATGACCTCATTGGCCAGCTGCTCCGCAAGCCGGTTCTCGCCCGACTTCCTCAGCGCGTCCATGCGATAAAAATCGTATTTCGCGGGGTCGACGACGAAATGATTCTCGATGTTCTCCGGGTAAGGCAGCCGCTCCAGGATCTGACGGCCCTGATCCAGAGCGACTTCGGTCTGCGACCGGTCCCCCAACCTGGCCCACGCCTTGGCCTTCTGCGCGTACAGCTGCGCGGCGACGCTCTCGTTCGGCGCCACGGCGATGCCGGCCTCCGCGGCCGCGATGACGCCGCGGTAGTCGCCCCGCGTCAGCGCGAACCACGCCCGCATCTCGTGCGCCCAGCCCTGCACGCTCAGCTCCCCCGCCTCCTGACCGAGCATCAGCGCGGCCTGCCGGGTGGCCTCAGCGTCGCGAGGCCGGCCGGAGTCGTACTCGACACAACCCACCAGCAGGCTCAGCTTCCCGGCGAGGGCGATGATTTCGCGGTGTTGGGCGAGGTTGACCCGTTGGTGCTGGAGGCCGACGACGCGCGCGAGCCACGCCTTGCCCTCCAGGAGCAGCTGGTCGGCGGGCATGTACGCGTACTCGCAGCACAGCCGGTCCGCCGTGATCCGCAGCGCATCCAACGTCGCGACGTCGACGTCGGACGCGCGGAGGCGGGCGATGATGTCCACGGTGTCCATGCCGCTGACCTGCAAGATTTCTGCACGGCCGTCACGGCGTGACCGCTCAGGGAAGAACGCGCCGGTCGTCGTGCCGAAGACGGCAGCGATGGCCGACCTGTACTTCGTCGGCTGGGAGTCACCGCGTTCCCAGCGTTTCCACTGACGAAGGAGATCCTGCTCGCTGACCTCCTGGTCCTGGGGGAGCCGGACCATCAGGGCACGCACCGCGTCGGCCTGCGACCAGTCGCGCGCCGCACGCTCTTCGACCATCCGGCGTGCCCAGTCGGGACGCTCATCCATCGCTGTTCCCCTCCCGGTTACGGTCCAGCGGCGCAGCCTGCGCCCCGACGAGGTGATGCCCGTGGAACGGAGGCCGGCCCTTCTGCGGCCGAGGATGGCACGGCCCCTTGATCGCGCGGAGGTGACAAGTGGTGGTGACATTCGGAATGTCACCACGTGCTGTCACTTTCCGCGGCCGCAGGACCCGAGCACGGTCATGGTCAACAAGTGTCCGGTGCTGCGCGTGGGAGGTAGAGGTCAATGGGGGCCGCCATCCGAGGAAGGACGTGCACGGCGGAGCTCCGCCAGGACGTGCTCCGGATGACCGTCGTACACGATGTGCGGCTCATCGTCGGTCGGCGGGGAGAAGCGGCCTGCGTGCCGGAGCAGATCCTGCTCGCTGAACTCGATGCTGTTCGCGTCGATCAGCGACTGCTCGTTGCGCTTCCGGATCCGGTCCCAGCGCACCTCATGCGGCACGGGCAGGTAGATGAGGACCGGCTCTCCGCCGGCCTCCAACACGGTGGCTGCCCACAGGGCCCGCTCCTCGGGCGTCCAGAATCCGTGGTCGACCACCGTGTCGTGTCCGGCCGCCAGGAGCTCCTTGAGCTCAAGGGCGATGTCCTTGAGCACGGGCGCCTCCCTGACCAGGAACTCCCCGCGCGGAAAATCCCTGCCGTAGTGGCCGTAGCGGCGGAAGACCTCCTCGTCAGGGCAGAGGCGCCGGAACCCGGCCTCCTCCAGGGCGCGGGCGAGGGTCGTCTTGCCAGCACCCTGCAGACCGGTCATGAGGACCGCGCGAGGCGCGGGGCCCGGCCGGCCGGACAAGGTGGCGGAGATGCGCGCGATCTCGAATCTTCCTTTCAGGGTCAGGATGTCGGTGCTTTCCTCGTGCAGCAGCACACCGAGGCGACGCTCAAGGCAGTTGAGGAGGGTGTCGTCCAGGAGCTCGGTGCCGGGCGCAGTCACGGGAGGGCCTCCGAAGTGGTCTTCCGGGTGCGGCCGGGAGCCCCCAGGTCAACGCCGTACTCCAGTAGTTCTCCGTCGGCGTCCAGGAAGCGTGCGGTCAACACGAGGATGGCCGCGACGGTTCCGGGCTCGAGCTCCAGGAGCTCGAGGTCCTGCTTCGTGGCGATGCGGGCTTCCTCTTCATCCTCGCGCTTGACGACGTGGCGCCCCGTGGCCCGAGCGATCAGGTCCAACGAGAGGCCGCCCGTGAGCCGCTTACTCCGGGCCAGCTCCGGCACGACCTGGGCGAATTCGGCTGGGATCCACGAGGTGGAGTGGGAGACGATGCCGTGACCGTCCCGGTAGACACGACTCCGGCGAATGACGTCGTCACCAGGCGAAATACCCAGCACGTCAGCGACGTCTTCGGGAGCTTCAACTATGCCGGCGGTGTGGCCGGACGACTTCTCGCCGACGCCCCACGAGGACTGCGTCTTGCTGCTCCGGTCGTGGCGCTCCGCCCCGGAGGAGAGCGAGATGGGACGCGCCATCACTTCGGTACCGACACCCGGGATGCCCTGCACGAGTTTCTCTTCGCGCAGCAGCCGCATCGCTCGGTCCGCGGTAGCTGTGCTGACGTTCCACTCGGTCGCCAGCGCCTTGATGCTGGGCAAGAGGTCGCCCGGCGAGAGCTCCCCAGAGCTGATCAGGTCGCGGTAGTGGCCCGCGATCCGCGCGTATGGCGGCCGATTGTCGGCTCGGGGTGGCCCTGACATGTGCCTTCGCCTCCTTCAAATTCCCTCTGGGTGCCTCACTATACCGCTTGACACCTGAGGGTACCTGATGCAACCTGATGTATGTAAGACGTCGGTGATCCTCCGGGAGCACCGAGTGAGCACCATCGCAGCAGATCGCCACCTCGGTGGCCGGAGTCCAAAGCCCTAGCCACCTCGGTGGCCGGAGCCCGAGGCACCTCTAACTCCTCCGCCCATGGTCTGCAGCGAGTACCACCCCGCAGCGCTGATGCGTTGTCTGTCCTTCAGGACGCCGGTTCGCCGTGCGGCCTGGGGGGCGGAGAGAGCACCTGCGATGCACTCCTGCCACTTCGTAGAAGGAGCCCTCATGTCTACGCGAACCCGCGATCTCACCGCTCAGAAGCGTCCGCGCCGGGCCCGGTCCCGCGTCATCAGCACCCTCCCCCCGCTGGTCGTCTCCAGCCTTAAGCCGCACGAAGTCGACCTCGCGTACTCCACGCTGGTTTGCCCCACCTGCCGCACCTGGGTGCCGATCAACGCGCCGCACAGCGCGCGGCCCAAGCTGGTCCCCCACCACACGGAGAAGGCCGGCACCGAAGACCCGATCCGCTGCCCCGGCAGCCACCGCCTGGTCACCATCAACCTCACCGTCGACCAGTGGTTCCGGCGGCTGGAAGAGGGCCTCACCCAGACCGCCGGCCGACGCTCCACCCGCGTGATCCGCAAGCCGAAGACCGGCGCGGTCCCTGCCGTCATGCAGATCGTCGACGTCACCGTCGACGACAAGACGGCCCGCAAGCTGGACGAAGCCCACGTCCGCGGCTGCTCGGTCTGCTCCATCAAGGACGAGAAGGGCAACATCCTGCGCGCCGCCGACCTCACCTCCCGGTGCACGGACGGCCGCCGCCTCGCCCAGCTCGCCGCGCACACCAAGCGCCTCGCCCCCGCCCGCCGCAAGGCGCAGATGGACCGCGAGGACTGGAACGACCGCCGGGCGTGGGGCCTGCGCCTGCTGCACGAGCAGCAGTGGCAGAACGTCTCTGAGACGGTCGCCGATGCCGACCTCCGGCGCGTCCGTGACACCTTGGCCGCGCTGATCCAGACGCTCAACCCGCGCAAGGCCGACGCCCCGCAGCTCACCGACTGGGAGCGCGCCGACCTGATGAGCGCGATCACTCTCCTGGCGACGCAGGAAGAGCAGCTCACCCGGTAAGACCACGCGACGAACCGCCACGGCCCCGGCCATCCCGAGCGATCGGGGAGGCCGGGGCCGCGGCTGCTCGTACGACAGCCTGAACAGCACGACAGCCCCGGTGACTTGAGACCCTCCGGGGCTGTCCAGGACCCGATTGGAGACCTGATGCCCACCAGCATCGCACGGAACGACGACACCACCGACCCGATCATCGAAGAGGCCCTGCGCCGCGTCCGGCAGGGGAAGTGATCGGCATGGACTGGCGACACAACGCGGTCTGCCGCGAAGAGGACCCCGAGCTGTTCTTCCCCATCGGCAACACCGGCCCGGCGCTCCTGCAGATCGAGGAAGCCAAGGCTGTCTGCCGCCGCTGCCCGGTCATGGACCAGTGCCTCCAGTGGGCGCTGGAGTCCGGGCAGGCCGACGGCGTCTGGGGCGGGCTGTCCGAGGACGAACGGCGCGCGATGAAGCGGCGCGCCGCCCGCAACCGCCTCCAGGCGAGGAAGGCGGCGTCGGCATGACGGACGCCGACCAGAAGCGTCTGGAGGACGCGGTCCGCCGGACCAACGACAACCACGACTTCGGCCGCCGCGCTCACGGCTGAGCGACCCGCCCCGTAGGACGGAAACCCAACTTCCTTCCCGTCCCGCGCTGTTCCACCAGGTCGGCCGCCCGTGCCACGGGCGGCCGGCCTTTCGCACGCCTCCAGCCCGGGAGAGTCTCGGGCCCGCATCCCCGCAGGAGAGCCCATGCGCAGCAGCACCCAGCTCGACACCGCGACGACCACCACCGGCACCACCCGGCTGCCGGACTCGCTGTGCACGCACACCCCGAAGTGCCCGTCGGCCGACAGCCCGGACCGCGAGGCCGCCATCGTCGTGGCCGCCCACCCGGAGCAGGGCTGGAGCCTGCTGTGCAACGACGTCGTGCTCTTCGAGGACACCGGCGAGCTGCTCCCCGACGGCCAGGTCGTCGCCCCGCACCGGCCGGTCGCGGTCGCGGCCTGACTGGCGGCTGCCTGATCCGCCCGCACCGACCGCCCACCACCGTGGCGGCCGGGTCGGGCGGTGACGGGGAGCCGGACAGTCCGGACCACGTGAGCCGCCAAGGAGTTGCCGTGCGCGACAACACCCAGAGCACCACCCCCGCGATCAAGTTCCAGCGGGGCCAGTTCGTCCTGTACCGCGACCCGGAGCTGTTCTGGACCGGGCAGGCCGGCCACACCTTCGTCTGCCGCGTCGACCGGGTGTGCCTGGGCGACACCTACGACCTGACGCAGCTGCCGAAGGGCCGCTCGATCTACTACGCGAACCCCGAGTACATGCGGCTGCTGCCGTCGATCGACGCGATGCGCGACATCGACACCGCCCCGCTGAACACCGACGGCGCGGCCGACGACATGACCGCGGCCGCCCTCGCCTGGCTGACCCAGCAGCACGCGATCGCCAACCAGCGGCCGGAGCTGCCCGCCCAGCGCGACTGACCGAACCACCCCTGAACCGCCGCCCACCCGGGCGGCACCCGATCTGGAAGGAGGCGGCGTGGCCGCCACACGAACCGCCCGCAAGAGGAGCCCCGCCCGCAAGAAGCCGGCGGCAACCCGTCCGGCTTCGCAGCCCACCGCCTCTCCCACCCCCGACGCTCCCGAGACCCCGGCCGGGACCACGGAGACGGAGGTCGTCGACCTCGAGGCGCTGGCCCGCGTCGCGGACGCCCGGGACCGGGCCGCCGACGTCATCGACACCGCGCGCGAGCAGGCCGCCGCCCTCCAGGCGGAAGCCGAGAGTGCGGCCGCGCGCACCGTCGCTGAGACGCACGAGCAGGTCACCGTGCTGATGACCGAGGCGCAGAGCCGCGCTGCGGACATCACCGCCGACGCCGACCAGGAGGCCACCGCCCAGCGCGCGGCGGCGAAGAACGACCTGGAGGCGGCGCGCGGCGAGGCCGACCGGCTCCTGGCGGAGGCCCGCGACCGTGCCGAGAGGCTGGTGGCGGAGGCCCGCGAGCAGGTCACCGACCTCACCGAACTGGCCGCCACCGACCGCGCGGCCACGGCAACGGCTGTTGCCGAGCTGAGGCGCCTGGCGGAGGCCGACCTCACCGAGATCGCGGCTCTGGTCGACCAGCGCCGCACCGAGGCCGGGCAGATCCTCGCCCGCGCCCAGGAGCAGGCCGACGAACTGGTGGCCGCTGCGCAGCGGGAGGTCGACCAGGCCCGCGAGCGCTTCGCGCAGCTCGCGGCGAAGGCGGCTGAACAGTACGACGGCCGCCGCGCGGAGGCGGAGGCGCTGTACGCGGACGCGGTCAAGGCCGCCGACGACCGGCGCCGCGAGGCCGACGCTCATGTCGCCGCCGCGCACACCGAGGCGGAGCAGGCACGCACCGAGCTGCGCGAGAAGCTGCGCGAGCTCACCGACCAGTTCGACACGGAGGCCGCCGCCAAGCGCAAGGCCCTCGCCGACGAACTCGCCGGGCTCAAGCAGGCGTGCGACAAGCAGCGCGAGCGGCTGCGGGAGGAAGCCAAGACCGTCGCGGTGCAGCTGCGCGAGGCTGCCCAGAAGGAGGCCAGCCGCATCACTGAGGAGGCGCAGCGCAAGGCGAAGGGCATCACCGACCGGGCGCAGGCCGATGAGGCCCGCGCCCGCCGGCTGCTCGAGGAGGCCCGGGAGGCGAAGCGGGCCAACTCCCGCTTCCGGGGCTGGCAGCAGAACCTCAGCCGCAAGGCGTGGAAGACCGCCCCGTGGATCGCGCTCGCCGCCGGCGTCGGGCTCGCCGCCTCCGGCGAGTACGAGCTGGCCCGCATGGTCGGCATCAACCAGTACGTCGCCCCGCTGCTGCCTGTCAGCATCGACGTCTACTGCGTCACCGCGTTCCGGGCGAAGAAGGACATCCCTTACGCGCTGCTGCTGATGGCGTCGGCGAACGTGACGTACCACCTGTCCGAGCAGGCCCACATCGTCAAGGAGGGCCAGTCGGCACCGTGGCAGCTGACCACGTTCGTCGTGCTGATCTTCGTGGCCGTCATCTGGCGCGTCCACACGCTCATGCACGACGACGGTACGAACGGCCACGGCAGTACGACTGCTGCGGGCGGCCGTACCGGTACGGACAGCGGAAACGGAACGCCCGCCCGTACAGGTACGCACCGGCGTACCGACGGCACGGACACCGCGTCGTCCAGCCGTACAGGGACCGCCAGCCGCGACCTGTACGCCGCTCACGGCTCGGTACGGCCGGACGCAACGGGCCTCGGACAGGACGGTACAGACCCTGTACACGCTGCCTCCCACCCGCCGCACGATGGCGGGACCGAAGTAGCGGTGACCAGGCCGTACAGCGACCGTACAGGCGGCGTACACACCGCCCCTGACGGGGCGGCGCGTACAGGTACAGCGGCGGCGGGACGTACCGGTACGGCCAGCGCGGCCGTACAGGGGCGCACCGGCACGGTCAGTGTCCGTACACAGTCCGGCGGCGACGGCGTACCGGGTGCCCGTACAGGTACGGGCACCGTGTCCTCTCCTGCAACCGGAACCAGCGGCGCAGCGGATACGGACCGTCCCGGTACGCCTGTACGGACGGACGAAGAACTCCTGCCGCTCGTACACAACCTGCCGCGCGACAAGGACGGCTTCGTCACCGTCTACCAGGTCCGCACCAAGCTCAGCGTCAACCAGCCCCGCGCGATCCGGCTGCTGAAGGAGGCCGGCCTGCTGCGTCCCGAGGACGCGGACAAGTACCTGAAGTGATCCACCGTCCGGCACACACCAGTGAGGGCCAGCCCATCCGAAGTGGGCTGGCCCTCGCTGCGACTGCCGGAAGCAGTCGACAGCCCCACCAGTACACCAGGAGGGAATCCCCGCCGTGAACAGCAACAACGACCCGAACTACTCCCCCCTGCGCGACGTGGCGCAGAACCCGGAGGCAACCGCCCGGTACCTGGCCGACGTTCAGCGGGTCCTGCTGGACATCGGCAAGAACCTGGAGACCCTCGCCCTCGAGGTCCGCGTCCACTGCCGCGACACCCACGTCGAGGGTGACCGGTTCTACGACGCCTGGCTGCGCGCGCAGCCCGTGGAAAGGGCGTTCAAAGACGTCCTGAAGAACGTCCAGGCCGTCACCAAGGGCCTCGAAAAGGGCGCCTACAAGCGCCGCGCCCACGATGAGGCGGTCGCAAATACCGCCCGAAAGCGAAAGGAAAAGGAGCTGGAAAAGCAGCGGAAGAATCACCCGCCGCTCCAGGCCGCGCCGCAGAATCCGCCGCAGCAGGGTGCGCAGAACCAGAATCTCGGCTATGGTGGCCCTACGTCGATTTACGACATGGGTAACAGGGAGTCGGCGTGACGCGCCCCCTCACCAGCGTCGAACGCTCCATTCAAGGGCGGAACGGCTGGCTGAAGGAAGAAGAGCGCAAGGCGATCGAAAGTCGCGGGGAAATCGGCCGGATGGAATTCTGGCTCCGCCTTACTCGGTCCGAAATCACCAAGGAAGTCAAAGCCGGTCGCGGCGATGTCATCACCGCATTCACGCTGGTCTGCCGCCTCTTCAAGCTGGTCCTGGAGAAGCGGCAGGCGGGCGACCCGCGGCTGTTCGACCACCTCATGCAGTACGCGGACACCGTCCTGAAGCAGCACGGCCTGCGTAACTGAGCGTCACCAGCGAAGGCCCCGCCGGGCTCCGGCGGGGCCTCGCGCGCGTAAAGCGTGCACACGTGCACGTGCACGCGCGTGCACACGAGACCCCACTGTCTGTCAAGTCCCCCTGGAGGGAGGTGCACCGTGTCCGACGAGTCCGACGAGACCGGCGGCGGAACCCTGGTCCATGGCCCCTGGAGCGGTGATTCCTCGTACGCGCTGCCGCCGATCCCGGATTTCATCGACACCATTCCGCCGCCGGAAGACATTCCGGAGGCTCCTCCGGAGAGCCCGGAGGAGACGACGATGGAATTGCCGTCGATTCCGGCTGCTCCGGACCCGGCAACCGCGCTGCGTTCGGAAGGAATTACGGCGCCGGAAGCCGGTGAAGATGACGGCGAATACGAGGAAGGTGAATACGAGCAGCCTCGTTCTCTCGCTGACCGCCTCGGTGACTGGTTGGAATTCCGGCTGGAAAGGGCGCGGGCGCTTCACGAGGGTGAGGCGCCTTTCCGTGAGGCTGAAATAGCGCGGAAGGCCGCACTGCTGGAGGGTCGCACCGCGCAGGAAGTCGCGATGATGGAGCAGAACGGAAAGCTCCACGCCGCGATGATGAAAGCGAAGGGCGACAAGGCGGCGGCGCGCGGAAAGGCGGACGCCGACCGCATGAAGTCGTCCGGCTCCGGCCTGGGTGCGGACAAGGGCCGCTCGAAGGCCGGCGGCGGAGGCGGCGGCTCGCGCGGCGGAGGGGGAGGCACGGGGCCGTCCCGCAGCAACTCCGGATCGGGAGGGAACCGGCCCGGGTCCTCGCGCGGCTCCAACTCCGGCGGCCCCGCCGGGCGTTCCGGCCCCGGATCGTCCGGGGGCAGCGGAGGCGGCAAGGGCGGCACGAAGGGCCCTGACCGCTCCTCTAACGGCCGTACGCCCAGCTCCGGGCGTGGAGGTCCCGCCGGGAGCCCGAAAGGCTCTCAGCCGGGCTCTGGCAGCTCCCACCGGAGCGGCAACGGCAGTTCGAAGGGAGAGGGCGGCCGGGGCCAGCACGGCCCGGCCTCCAACGCCCGCGCAGAGCGGGCCCGCGGCCGCCAGGAACGCGCCGGCACCCGGCAGGCTGGACGGCAGGAGCGGCGCACCGCCGGCCACGCCGCCGGTGTCGCCGACCGGACCAAGGACCGCGACCAGGCCCGCGCCAACCGGCAGAAGGACTGGGAGGACCGCCGGGCCAAGAAGGCGAAGCGGGACGCGGCGCGGAAGGCGAAGCGGGAAGCCGCGGCGTCGTCCGAGCCGGACCGCACGACCTTCGGCAAGGCCGTCGGCGAGGAAGCCCAGCGCCGCTGGGACAAGCGCCGCGCCGACGCGGAGGCCGCCAAGGCCGCCAAGGACGCGAAGGACGGCACGGAGAAGGTCAGCCTGACCAAGGACAAGGACAAGGCGAAGGAGGAGGCCGCCAAGGACAAGGGCACCGACGGCAAGGGCGAGAAGGACGCCAAGGACGGCCCTGACGGGGCCTCCAGCGCCGGAAAGGACGGCGCGGCGTCCGATGAGCCGGGCAAGGAGGAAAAGGCCGGTGACGGGCCGTCTGACGGCTCGAAGAAGAAGCGCCGCGGGTTCCGGCGCCGTCGTACCGCCGACACCGGCCGGGCCGGACGGCGTCGCACCCGTGGTCCTCGCCGGACCCGCCGGACCGGGCGGTACGAGCGGCCGGCGGACAGCCCGTTCGGGGCGGACGATCCCACCCCGACGGTGGAGTGGCCCGAGCACGCCACCCGCCCGCCGAAGCCCGCCGCCAAGGGCGAGGACGACATCGTCGACGCGGACATCGTCCCCGACAAGCCCGCGGCCGTGACGGCCGGCGTCAAGGGCCTGCCGCCCGCGCCGGAGAAGCACACCGCACGGCCCGGCACCAGCCGACCCACCAGCACGGAAGGGAGCAGCGTGAGTAGCGCGGAGGTCAGCAGGCCGTCCGGCGCGGGCGGCCTTGCCGCTCAGCACCGGACGGACATCACGTTCGACGAGTACCTGATGGAGATGGCGAACATCGCCATCAAGGCCGCCTCCCACCAGGAGCGCGCCGAAGCCATCGCGGAGGCCCTTGGCAAAGTCGCCGACGCGCTGCGGGACATGGCGGCCGACCTGGTCGACGACCACAACATCGACACCCGCGTCACCGACCAGATCACGGACCTGGCCGAGGCCGCGGGCCGCATGAAGCTCCAGGCGCTGCGGTGTGCCGAACAGTGCGGCATCGCCAAGGAGGCCGCCAAGCTCGCCGCCGTCATGGTCGCCCGGATCTACGGCCAGGACATGGCCGCCAAGGAAGACGCGGGCCTCAAGCACACGTCGGCCGCCGCCCACCACGACTAAGCCCCGGAGGAAACCCGCTGATGAGCAGCGATCTCGCGCCCCGCAGCAGCACCGCGCCCGTCGTGGCCGACGACGACAACCGCTACAAGGCCGTCCAGGCCAAGCTGGACAAGCTCGGCAAGGCGATGGACGACGCCGTCCTCGAGCTGGAGGCGCTCCAGCGCGACATGAAGGCCAACGCCACCCACACCGAGGGCGTGGCCGGTGACATCGAGAACGCGGACCTGGACGCCAAGTTCGTGGCGGTCACGAACGAGGTGGCCGTCGCCCTGGGCGGCGCCGCCGTCGAGGTGAAGAACCTCGGTGCCACCGCGGAGGAGGTCGTCGACCTCACCTACCAGGCCAAGCGCACCCACTCGAAGCTGTACGGCGCGCTGGACGACATCCGCTCCAACCGGCGCGAGAAGACCCCCAGGCCCGGGTTCTTCAACCGCTGACCCCCACTCCCCCACCCACCCCCGCCACGGGCGGCCCCGCGATACCTGCGGGGCCGCCCGTGCTCGTTCCCCGAAGGAGAAGCCGGTGACCACGCCGCGCAGTGTCGCGCTCGAACGCCTCGCCTACACCCTCGCCGCGCCCGTGCTGGCCGTGGCCCCCAACGTTTATCCCGACAGTCCCGTCAACCAGGTCGTGCAACTGGCCGGCGCGGCCGGGATCGGCGGCTGGTTCCTGGCCGCCAAGAGCGATGAGACCGGCGCCGGGCGCAAGATCCTGCGCTGGTCCCCGCTGGTCCTGGCCGCCGCCGTCGACGTCGCCGCCGGGCACACAGGCGGCTTCGGCCCGTACTGGCTGGACGGGCTGCTCGCCGCCGGATGGGCGGCGGCCGGCTACCTGGTGATGCCGTTCTCCCGGCACGCCCGCCGCCGTCACCGCCCCGCCCTCGCCGCCCCGGCCCCGCAGCTGGCGCCCGCTGTGGCCCCGGAGCCGTCCCCGGTCGTGCCGGACGACGGCGCCGACCTGCTCACCCGAGAGGCGCGGATGATGTGGGAGCGCGCCGGAATGCCCGCCCGTACCCACGTCGTCAAGGCCACCCGGATCCCCGGCACGCGGGTCGACCTGACCCTGCTGCTGCGCGCCTCGGAGACCGGACGGCCCATCACTGGCCTGTCCCCCGAGGCCGTCGGAGCGGTGTTCAGCGTGCCCGCAAGTGACGTCGTCCTCGCGGACGTCGCGGCCCAGCCCGGCCGCGAGGGCGGGCCCGGCTGGATGGAGGCCCGCGTCACTCCCGAGGCCAACGCCCGGCGCCGCACCAAGCCGACCGACCAGGAGCGCTGGATCGACCGGGTCGCCGGGCCCAAGGGCGGCGCCCCCGGCTCCGAGCTGGTCCACAAGACCCGCGACCACGAGCGCGGGGTGACCTTCTACCGGGCGAAGATGAGCGACTCCACCGAGTCGCCGCGCATCGACCTGCCCAAGGTCTGCCGTGCGCTGAACCTGCCCGAGGACGACTCCTGCGTGTTCGTCCTCATCGACGGCAACGAGTTCCTGATCAGCGCGTTCGACGAGCCGCCGCTGTCGCAGATTTTCGCCGCGACCCGCGAGCTGCTCACCCCGGACGCCAAGGGCATGTACGTGTGCGGGTACACCATCACCGGCCAGCCGGTGAAGAACATGGTCTTCCAGCACGACAAGAACGCCGCGCGTCACGGGCTGATCCTGGGCGTGTCCCGGAGCGGGAAGACACAGTTCTTCGCGATCGACATGGCCGCCATGTCGCTGGCCGGCCAGGTGGTGTGGCTGTCGACCGTCCGCAAGGACGAGAAGACCACCGTGCTCGGGAAGTACATCGACCGGCAGGGCTCGAACGCGCTGTGGATGGCCCGTTCGCTGCGCGCGGCGAAGGCGCTGTGCGAGATCAGGGCGGAGATGCCCTGGCCGCACGACGGCCAGCCGCACGACTACAAGCCCGGCGACCCGCGCTGCCCCTACCGGCAGCTCAACGTGTTCGCGGATGAGTTCATGACCGCGGCGCAGGACGGGGACTTCGGCGAGTTCATCCAGGCCGACGGCGACGACCTGACCGTCACCGGGCTCAAGTACGGGATCGGCTTCAACCCGGCCGGGCAGTCGCCGTTCGCGCACAACGGGTTCTCCACGGAGATGAAGGACAACCTGCGGCAGAACAGCCGGCCCACCATCTTCAACATGGGCAGCCCCGGGGCCACCCGCAAGGCCGCGGAGGGCACGATGGAGAACGCCTACGACGTGCCGACCATCCCGGCCCGCTACTCCCGCAGCGAAGGCTCCGTGATCGAGCGGGCCATGCGCGGCGAGGCCGACCCGGAGAACGGCGTCTCCACGGGCGGCGTCGCGGTCATCGTCCTCGACAACGGCCGCGCCGTGCTCATGCGGTCGCTGTACGCCGACTTCGACACCGACCTGGCCGACCTGTTCCCCGACGAGGTCAACCGGCTCACCGACTACGAGATCAGCGAGCTGGAGAAGCGCGGCCTGTGGTTCGACTGGAACGAGCCCGTGCGGCCCGGCGAGTTCTGGCCCGAGCCCGACGAGGACGACGACGGTGACGGCAAGTCCCGCCGCCGCGGCGGCGGAGGGGGAGGAGGCGGCAAGGGCGGCGGCAAGCGCGTCAGCCGCCGTTCCGAGCCGCAGGTCGCCTCTCCCCGCCAGGCGCTGGAGGCCATTAAGAGCCTCACCGACGCCTGATCACACCCACCCATCCCCGGGGCCGGCCGCCCGAGCGTGGCCGGCCCCACCCCCGACTCCCGAAGGAGCACCATCACCGTGGCCCTGTCCATCTCCGCCGCCGTGCTGCTGGGCATCATCGTCGCCGTCCTGGTCAAGGGCGGATACGTCCGCGTCGGCTCCGCGGTGGCCTGCACCCTGTTCGGCTTCACCCTCGCCGCGACCGGCCTGGCCCCGACCATCAACACCGGTATCGCCTCGGTAGCCGGGCTGCTCTCCAGCCTCTGATCGCCAGTTTTCGTCAACGCAGCAGTAGAACGCCGGTATCTGACGCATGCTCTTGTCGGGCCCCATCACAGACCCGGGGAAGGACAAGGGCATGGCACACCTGCACTACACCTGCTGGCGCTGCGACGAAGACTGCGTGGTGCACGGCGTGGGGTGCGACTGCTGCGACCTGGTCGAAGTCCCTGACGAATGGGACTGCTGGAACTGCGGCGCGCTGAACTACACCCCCGACGACTAGCTCCCGCTCCCCTCCCCCGCTGCACGACGCCGAAGGGCGCCGCCGGAGAACGATCCCGGCGGCGCCCTTCGGCGTCCCCTGCCTGGAGCCCCGATGTCCCACACCTCGCTCTCCCCCGCCATAGACCACCCCGCCCCGACCACCCAGGCCGCGCCGCCGGTGGAACTGACCCTCGAGGAACGCCTCGCTCTCGTGAACGCGGCGATGACCGCGCGCCTGGACGAAGCGGCCGTCGCCTACGAGGTCAACACCGCACACATCGCCACCGAGCCCGTGGACCTGGCCGACGTCGTCACCGGCCCCGTCGACACCGGTCCCGCCCCGTTGCCGGAGCTGTACCCGACGCCGGTCGCCGCCGTTCTGCAGCGTGCCCACCACCGCCTGCTCACCGGCGGCTGGTGCAAGGACGTCCTGGTCGACGAGGACGGCGCCCGCTGCATGCTCGGAGCCATCCGGATCGAAGCCCGCGGCGACAGCGGCCTGGAAGCCAGCGCCGCCGCCGTGCTCCTGGACGCGATCCGCCGCAAGTTCGGCGACGTCGACTCTGTACCGGGCTTCAACGACGCCTGGGGGAACGGGCGCGTCCCGATGCGAATGCTCGACCAGGCCGCCGGCCTCGCCGACGCCCGCGGCCTCTGACCCCCAACCCTCCGGACCACCTGCCTCGCACCCGAACCCACGCGGTCGGGTGCGGGCCAGGCCGTCCGGCCTGCGCACCACCGCCCACCACACCCGCCCAGCGAGGAGACGCCCCGCCATGCAGTCCAATGACAAGCCCGTCAACGGCCAGCCCAACCCGAGCTTTCTCGACCTGCTCGGCCAGACTCCCCCGCCGCCCGACGTGAAGGACTGGCCCCGTACGAAGCGCTTCGCCCGGCTGCGCACCGCGTGGCGGGAGTCCTGGGAGGAAGGCGGCTTCCTCTACCAGCGGTGGGAGGAACTGTTCCAGGCCCGGCACGCCGGGTGGCATGAGATCGCCGTCTGGATCAAGACGGCCGGACTGCTCGCCGGGATCAGCCTCATCGTCATGATGGTTGACGCCGCCGGCGACATCGCAAGCGCCGCCCTCAAGGGCCTGTCCGTCATCCCGGCCTCGAGCGCCGGTGACGGCAGCGGACTGTGGGGCACGGTCGACCACCCGATCCGGGTGTTCCTCGCCGACCAGGCCGCCCACCTCGCCGTCGCCCCCGGCGCCCTGTACGCGTTCTGGCAGCTGACCGGCCTGCTCGGTCTGGTCGGCGGGTTCTTCGGCAACGCCGGAGCTCGCATCGCCTGGCTGCTGTTCGGGATCGGCAGCCTCTCGATGATCTGGTCCGCCGCCCCGGCCGGGGGCCGCGCCGCCGCTACCGGGCTCGCCGCCCTCATGTGGGCGCTGGCCAGCATGTTCGCCCTGCGCGGCCTGACCCTGCGGCCCATCGTCCACAACCACCCGCCGCAGTTCCAGCCCCAGTTCAGCCCCACGCTCCACCTCCACGCCTGGCTTCCTGCCCCCACCCCGGCGGGCGACGACTTCGGCGACGAACCCGACCACATCCACCCGCTCCAGCGCTGACCTGACGCCCCGCCTGGTCCTCGCCCGCCCCGCCTCGCGGGATGGGCGAGGACCGGACAGGCCGCCTGGCCGCACGCACCACCACCCCGTTCCGAGCGAGAAGGAGACCCCGTCTTGGCTGCGAAAGCCCCGGCTGTCATAGGTGTGCTCACCGAACCCCCGGCACCGACCTGGTGGAAGGCCAACCGCCACAAGGTCCTGGGCGTCACCGGGCTGCTGATCGGTTACCTGGTCGGCACCCACCTGCACGGCGCCCCTGCCCAGCAGCCGGACCAGCCCCGGCCGGGCCACACCACGCCCGCGCCCGCCACGCCCGGAGAGCACCCCACGCGCACGGCCCACGGCCTCGCCGCATAACCCAGCCGCACCACCCGCTGTGCCCCGCCGACACCAGCACGACGTCGGCGGGGCACAGCGCTGTCCACCGACGACTGGAGGAACTACTCGTGCTCATTCCCCGCCCGCGCCGCCGGATCGGCCGGCCCCGCCCGCAGCGTCCCGGCCCCCGCTACCCGCACCGCCCCGACCGGTTGCCCGGTGCCTGGAGCAGGTGATGACGCGCCCCCGGAAGAAGCGGCCTCCCCGCGAGGTGAAGCGGGTGCCGCGCAGCGACGCACTCCTGCCGGAGTTTGATCGCGGCGCTGTTCCCGAGGGCCTGGTCACCAGGCGCCAGTTAAGGGACATGGGCCTCAGTCCGGGAGGCAACGACGGCCCGGTCGCGATCTTGCGCTGCAAGTGGTGCTCGTACCGGCCGCAGTGGTCGTGCATTCACCCCACCCGGGGCTTCCTGCTCCGTATCGACCTGGCGAAGCCCAAGCGTGTTCCGACGCTCGCTCAGGAATGGGCCCTGGACCGGGCGATGGCCGCAAGATCCACCTGCCCGGAATGCGGGCGCCGGTACTGGTTCTGTCTCCCGCTGCGCACCCAGGGCCGCTGCGACCCCTGCGCCCGAGGCTTCGAGCCCAGTCCCGACACCTACCTCGGTTCCACGGCCCCGGTCATCCACCGGCTCGCCGCCTGATCAACGACCCTCTCGAAGGAGAGTCACCGTGGCTCTGTTCACCCGCCCCGCCCCCGCCGCGCCCGAGACCTGGACGCCGGAGGGCACGCTCGTCTCCCAGCGCTATCGGGCGTTGGAGGGCGCGACCGTCCTCGTCTACACCGCTGACACCGACCGGGGCACCCGGCGCTACGCCGCCGCCTGCCTGGGCTGCATCTACCGCGCGGACCGTAACGCCTCCGGCAACGTGATGACGGAGCTGGAGGCCGCCCAGGCCGCCAACGCGCACGCCACGGTCTGCCGGGCGGTGCCGCGCGGCATTCCCGCCCGGCCTGACGACACCGAGGCCGCGAAGATGATCCGCACCCGGCTGTGGGCCCGCCGCTACGGCACGGCTCCGCACCAGGTGCGCCTCTCCGACTTCACCGGGCTCCGCGTCGACCTCCAGCGCCCCACCGACTGGATCAAGGCGGTGCTGAGCACCATCGCGCAGGCTGACCCCGGCTTCCTCGCCGCGACGCCCGCCAGCTCCGGGCAGGGCACCCGCTTCACCGTCCAGCCCTTCGACCGGCCCTGACGTCGTGCGCGCCCGAATCGCCTTGCTGGTCGCGGCCGCCGTGCCCGTCACCGTCATCGCGGCCGCCGCCGTCCTCGAGGCCGGCCACTGGCAGCTGCACGCCGACCGGCACCGCATTGAGGTGACGCCCCGGCCTCGCCGCTCCTGCCCCGACTGCCGGGGCGCGGGCGGCTGGTGGGTCGGCGGCGCGAACCCGGAGATGGAGGCGTGCGGCTGCTGGTCCGACCGGCGCGAGCTCCGCATCCGGCTCCTGCCACTGCCCGCGACCCCCGACGAACCACCGTTCTGACCACCCCGGGCGGGCCGTGCGGCCCGCCCGGCGACGACAAGGAGAACAACCGCCCATGACCTCCACGGTCACCGCTCCCAGCATCGACAAGAACATGGACGCCGCCTGCGCCTCGGTCGTCAACGAGATCAGCAGGACGGACGGAAAGTCGTCCCTGCTGCTTGCCTTCAACGGCGCCGTCTTAGCGGGCCTCGCGTCCGTCACCGACAAGGACCTGCCCCTGCCGACCAAGGTGTTCGGCGCGGCGGCCGTCCTCGCCCTGGGCGTAGCCGCCGTGCTGCTGCTCCTGGTCGTCCGGCCCCGGCTCAGCGGTGCAGACCGGGCCTCCTTCCCGTACTGGGCGCAGCTCGACGAGGACGCGATCCGCGACTGCATGCAGGGCGACCCCCGCGCTGCCCGCATCCGGGTCCTGTCCTCGCTCGCGGTCCGCAAGTTCGTCCACCTGCGCCGCGCGGTCGACCTCAGCCTCGCCGCTCTGGCTCTGCTCGCGCTGGCCGCCGCCGGCACCGCGCTGTGACGGCGGCCCCGGGGCCCGCGCCCCGCACGCGTATCGACCGCGTCCGCGCCTCCGCCGGCATCGTCCAGCTCGCCCTCCAGCAGATCGAGGACGAACTGCGCGGCGAGATCGGCGCCCAGGAGCTCGCGGAGGTCCTGCGCGAGCTCCACCACGAGGACCACCGCCAGGACGGCGTCTTCGGCTCCCTCGCGCAGCTGCTCACCGTCGCCGCGCAGGCCGCCGGACGGATCGAGCCGGACCGCGACGGCGAGATGTCCTGCCCGCTGCACGAGGCCGCCGCGCTCATCACCGACAACGCCGGTCTGCAGACCTACTACGCCACCCGTGCTCTTGACCCGCAGGGAGAAGCCGAATGAAGACCTTCCGCCTGGACAACGCGCTGCCCGTCGACACGAGCATCCCCGACCCGTCGCTGGTCGTCCTGATCGGCGCGGCAGGGTCGGGCAAGTCGACGTGGGCGAGCACCTGGCCCGCCACGCAGGTCCTGGAGCTCGACAGGTTCAGGGCCCTGGTCAGCGACGATGCGGGCTGCCAGGAATCCACAGACGACGCCGTGTTCGCGCTCCAGGCCGTCCTGGAAGCCCGCCTCGCCCGCCGGAAGATGACGGTCGTCGACGCCACGAACTGCGAGCAGACCGTGCGGGCCAACCTGATCGCGACCGCCCGCCGCCACGGCGTGCCCACGGTCGCGCTGGTCGTGCCCACCCCGGCCTCCGTGTGCGTCGAACGACAGGAAGGCCGGCCCGCGAACCGGCGTGTGCCCGAGCCGGTCGTCCTCGCGCAGCACGCCGCCATGGTCGACGCCTGGTCCGGCCTGCCCGGCGAGGGCTTCGACCACGTCGTTGTCGCGGAGAACCTCTACCGCCTTCAGCCGCTGCTGCAGCGGCTCAGCGACGCCCGTCGCGCGGAGCTCGGCTGGGACGGCGGCGAGGGCCTGGGTGACCTGCTCCTGGTGCGCCGCTACTTCGGCCCCGAGATCCTGCCGATGTGGCGCTGGCGCGACGCCTCGGTCCTCGCCGGCGGCGACCGCGTCGCGGAGATCCGGCTCGGAGCGGACCACATCGTCCTTGCCCAGCGCAACGACGTCGACGGCGCGGGTGATGTCGGGTTCGAGGTCCTGGTGGGCTGCGCGGCCGACGACGAATGCGAGGGCCAGGCGTGGGCGCCGGTCTACAACGTGACCGATCTCTTGCGCGCACTGACCGGCGAGCTGATGAACGACCCGGACGTGCGCTGCACCGTCCACGGCGGCGCCGACGACGTCGACCAGGAGGCCGACGACCACGACCTTCAGGCCGACGACCCCGAGGGCCGCGCCGACCTGGAGGCGCAGTACGCGGACGCGGTCAGCGCGTGAACTTCGATCTGTAGCTCTGCCCCGGGACAGCCGCTCTGCTTGGCGGCGTGACGGCTGTCCCGGGCTCATCCATCCCGTACGAGACGAGACGGAGAACCCAAGTATGTCGTCCCTCCTGCGCGTTCACGGCCGGATCGGCCAGCGCACCCTCTTACTGACGACCGCCGCCGTGCCGTTGACCGGCTGGGCGGTCCACGCGGTCACGCTGCACAAGCAGCTCGCCGCCACGAAGCGCGACCCTCTGACCGGCCTGCTGCGCCGCGACGCCTACACCGCCCGCGCCCGCCGGCTCCTGGCCCGCCACGGCGACGACACGGCCCTGGTCATGGTCGACGCTGACCACTTCAAGGCCGTGAACGACACGATGGGCCACCCGGCAGGCGACGCCGTCCTCACGGCCTTCGGCGCCCGGCTCAGCGCGTGGGCAGGCCCGCGCGCGTCTGTGGGCAGGCTCGGAGGCGATGAGTTCGCAGTCGTCCTGGAGCTGCCCGCCACCGGCCGCGAACAGCGCCTGGCGCAGCTGGTCCGGATGCTGCACACGCCGGTCGTCCTGGACGACGGCCGCACCGTCGACGTCGCTGCCTCGGTCGGCGCCGCGACGCCGGACGCGATCGGCACCCGCGACCTGACGGCCCTGCAGAGGGCGGCCGACGCCGCTCTGTACGACGGCAAGCACTCTGGCCGCGCTCACCTCGCCACCGCTGCGCACGCCACCGTGCCGTCCATCAACGGCCGTCGGACCGGACGTCCGGGCACCGGCTTGTGGGGGCGTGCCGCATGAGCCTCGCAACCCTGCCCGAGGGTGACTGGATCCGCGGCATCAGCATCCGGCAGCCGTACGCGGCCTGCATCCTTGCCGGTGCCAAGACGGTGGAGAACCGGCCCGCACCGTGGCGGACCGGCTGGGTGCTGCTGCACACGAGTAAGACCATCGACCAGCCCGCCTTGCGCATCCCGTTGATCGGCCGCACGATCCGCGGCCGCCAGCTGGTCACGGGCGCGGTGGTCGGCATCGCCCGGATCACCGACTGCCACCAGGACCCCGACGGAGCGCCGCCCTGCTCGGAGTGGGCGCACCCGGGCGCCTGGCACCTGGTGCTCGAGGACGTCCAGGAGCTGCCCCTGCCCGTCCCCGCACGCGGCCAGGTCGTGCCCTGGAAACCGAAGCCGGACCTGGTGGCGCAGGTGTTCCAGCAACTGCCCGCCTTCCGGCCGTGAGCACGCGACGCAAGAAGGAGAAGCAGCCGTTCGAGCCGGGCCTGATCCCGGCTCCCGGCGAGCTTCTCGTCTGGCGCGACAACCAGCACTTCGACCGCTGGCAGGACCTCGCCTGCACGCTGTGCGGCCGGCCTACGCCCCTGCGCTCCCACTCCGGGGAGCCCGTGCACAAGGCCTGTGCTGAGGACTGGATCACCGCCAACCCCGTTGAGGCCCGCCGCGGGCGGTTCGCCTCCGACCTCACGCCGAAGCCCAAGGCCAAGGGCCAAGGCGACCACTCCTGACCTCCACCTGGAGGACCTTCATGAGCAGCCCCGACCGCGACGTCGACCACGCCCTCGCCTACCCCGAGCCGCCCGCGTCCCCGCTCTGGCACCGCCACGGCGCGAAGGCCAGGCCGCTGACCGATGCCCAGCGGAAGCGAAACCGCGAGCTCCTGGACCTCGCGCAGCGCAAGCCCCGCACCAGGGCCGCGTAGGAGGGCCGGTCATGTTCACCGACATGAAAGAGGCCCTCGAAGCGGAGGCCCTCGAACTCACCCCGCTCGGCAGCGGCCAGAGCGCCGCCGCCTCGCTGGTGGTCGCCCACCACGCCCGCGACAAGGACGACCTCGCCGACCTCCTGGGCGCGCTCGGACTGCCCTGCGGCGAGGACGACCTCGTGACCCTGCTCCCGCACCTCACCAGCCCTGACATCCCGACGACCGGAGACCCGATGCCCGCCAACGCCTTCACCGCCACCGCCGCCTCCATGCTGAACAACGGCGACAGCCCCGAGCACGTCCGCGCGACCCTCGGACTGTCGGAGAGCGAACTGGCCGAAGCCCTCCAGTACAGCGACCAGAACGCCCCCACCCCGGACACCGACACCGACGCCCCGCAGACGGCCGGCCCCGCGTCCGACAGCCCGGTGGACAGCGACGGGATCGAGGACCTGCTCTCCTGGGCGAAGAACCACCCGGCCGCCGTGATCCGCAACAAGGCCGCCCGGATCCGCAGCGACCTCTACGAGCTGACCGCACGCCGCGAGACCGACAACGCCCAGCGTGAGGCCGAAGAGCGCGTCGCCAAGCTCAAGGCGGAACTGGAGAAGGCGCAGGAGACGCTGCGCACGGTGAAGGCCGGCGGCCGCCCCGCGGCACCCGCCGATGCTCCCGCGCCGACCACCGGCACCAAGCGCAGCAAGGAGCAGCTGGCCGAGATCCGGACGTGGGCGCGCGCCAACGGCCACCAGGTCGCCGACACGGGAAACCCGGCCAAGGCCGTCCTGGACGCCTACGACGCCGCCCACCGCACCACCACCCTGGCGGAGGCAAGCTGATGGACACCAAGCACCTCACCGTCGACGGCTACCTCGACACCATCCCCACACCCGGCGACGCGCCGTACACCGCCCGGTTCGAGCTGGTCGTCTCGCCCACCGACGACGTCGTGGACGACGTGATCTGGTCCTGCACCACCAGCAAGCCCGGGATCGTGCACGAGCTGCTCACCGAGATCCAGCCCGGCGACCTGCTGCACGTCTCCGGCGTCCTCACCCAGCCCCACAACGCGGCGGAGCCTGCCCTGCTCACCGTCGACGCCCTGGAGGTCCTGGCCACCGCACCGGCCCGCGCCCTCCAGGAGACGGTCCTCGACAGGTACGGCGACTACGTCGTGGTGTTCGACCCCGACACCGACGCCGTGCCGGTCTTCACCGCCCTCGGGCAGTGGGTCGGCGAGGCGAAGAGCCCCGACACCATCGGCACGCTGATCGAGCTCCACGAGCGCGTGAACGGCGGTGACGCCTGATGGGCACCGCCGCCACGCCGACCCGCACCGTCCTCGAGCGATTCCCCGCCGGAGCCCCCCGCGGCTCGTGGCCGGCGGAAGAGTACGCGGCCGCCCAGCGCGCCCTGGGCACGGACGCACAGGTGGTGATGGACCTGGGCAGCGACCAGTTCCTCGTGGTCACCGAAACCATCCCGCAGTAGCACCAACCCGGAGCGCCGCCCCCCGACCTCACCGGCCGGGCGCGGCGCTCCGTCGTCTCTCAACCACCGAGCAGAAGGGCACCCCTTCGTGCATCCGATCCGCCTGATCTCCTTCGGCTACCTGCACCTGCCCACCGGCCCGGACGGCTCCCCCGTCCCGCCTGCCGCCGACCGGATCGAGGACGTCCGCGACCGGCTCCGCGACCCGGCCGCCGCCCGCGGCATCCTCGACCTAGACGGCTTCCACCCCCGCGTCCAGAACGTCGTCCTGAACACCCCCGGCGCCCGCGAGCTGCTCGCCAACCTCGCCGACTACGCCGACCTTCCCGCAGGCCCCCGCCGCATCGGAATCGGATGTGCGGGAGGCCGGCACCGTGCATGCGGCCTCACGGAAATCCTTGCCCGCACTCTCCGGGAGCGCGGCCGCGACGTCGAAGTCGAGCACTTGCACGCCCACCTGCCGCGCGTGCTCAAGACGCCGGCTGGCACCCGCACCGCCCACCCCGAGCAGGAGAGCGCCCGATGACCCCTCGTATGTTCCGCCGCTGCGGCACCGTGCCCGGCACCGCCCTGACCCCCGAGGACCAGGCCGTCGTCGACGCGTTCCGCGCGATGCTCACCGCAGTGCGCAACCCGGAGCCCTGGACACCCGGCCGCACCCAGGACGTCGCCGTGCGGATCGGCCCGTTCATCGAGCGCGCGCAACCCCGACCCGGCGACGACCACGGCACCGACCAGATCGCCGTCGCCCTGGTCCACCCCGACACCCCACACGCCGCGGCCTACCTCCACGGCCACCAGCTCGGCTACACCGGCAAGGGCTGGCTGCGCTGCGAGACGACCGCGATCCTCGGAGCCTGGCAGCCGGCCTACGCGATGCTCACCCACGCCGCAGCGGGCCTGCCCCTCCCCGACGACGTCGGCATGGCCCCCGCCCACTACGGCGTCCACGTCGAAGCCCGCCGCAGCGACGGCACCGGCTACACACTGCTTCGCCTCGGGCCCTACACCCAGACCTGGCTCGCCTCCCGCGACGCCGACCGCCTCAACACCGAGCTGGAGGGCAAGGCAGCCACCGTCATCCCCGGCTTCACCGTCACCGCGAAGAACGCCCCGTTTCACGTCAGCGACCACGAGAGCTACGCCGACCCGTACGAGGCCGACGTCACCGCGCTCCTGGCCGACGCCCTCGCGGGGGTGAACGCGTGACCACCAAGGCCCTGTACGAGATCGAGACCAGCGAGGGCGACGACGGCACCATGCACCCCGTCGAACAGCTCTGGACGCCGTGCGCCGACGATGCGGCGGACAGCGGCTTCGTCGCCCATCGCGGCCTGTACGTCACCGGGGTCGACGACCCGACCGAGGATCACCTCTACCCGGTCGCGTTCATCGTCCTCGGGCACCAGCGGTGGGCAGACGTCATCGAGGCCGCCGCCGCGTACATGTCCCGGATCCACGGCTGGCGAAACCTGCACCTCTACCCCGGCGACGACCCGGCGGTGCTCATCCCCCGCATCCCGCGCGCCGTCCTTACGTACGGTGTGTTCTTACGACACCCGCACCCTGATCAGGCCGGCTGCGGGTGCGAGTGGGATGAGACCTGGCGCATGGTGTGGGCGCCGGCCACCGAGCCCGGTGCCGTCCCGATCACCACCATGCGCCACCCGGCCGCAGAGGTGACCGCGGCCGGTATCCCCAACCCTGACGAAGGCGCGCCTGCGAGCTGGGCGGCCTGACGCGAGCCACCGCACGGAAAAGGCCCGTGCTCTGCCACAGATGGATCGTGGCGGGGCGCGGGCCTTTTTTGTTTCAGGCTCGAAGCGTCTACGACGGTCCCCCACGTGCCAGTTGGCGGTCGCCGTGATGCTGGGTAGCGATTAGTGACGTGGTGTCGGTCACCGTGTCGGGAGAGACGTGGCAGCATCTTGCGGAACGTAGCCACTGCACGAGGAGAGAGCCGCGCCGTGCTCATCGCCAACATCAGCCCACGAAGCATGGGTAAGACGACCGACACCGGCATGATGGGACACGCATTCCACGAGGCTGGATACCGCGTGCAGCTGTGGGACGCGGACGAGTCTGAGCACCTCACTCAGTGGTCCGAGCTCGCGGACTTCCCCTTCCCTGTGAAGCACAACGCCTCCGCCAAGTTCGCTGAGGAGTACACGCCGCTCGGAGAAGCCGGGATCGACATCGTCGATGTCGGTCACACCGAGAACCACCCGCACATCGCAGACAGCGTGCTCAAGGTGGCCGACCTGGTCCTCGTTCACATGGAACCGTCGATGGCCGACTACCAGCGTGTCCATCAGCCGCGCACTTCCACCCCGCTTCAGACGATGGTCGGCCGCTCCGCGTTCGACAGGCCCTCACGCACGGCCCCGCCGATGTGGGTGCTCCTCAACCGAGTACGCCCCAATGTCCGGAGCGAGAAGGAGATCCGGGGTCTGCTCGCTGATGCCGACTACAACGTGCTCACGGTGAAGATCCCGGTCCTGGACGACATCAAGCAAGCCACGGGCTTCCCGGTGGAGCATGCGGCCCGGGGGCCGTTTGGGGAGCTGATCACCGAGCTGCAGGAGCGGGGGCTGATCAAGAGTGCCTAAGCGTCGTGACTTCCGAGCGGCGGCCGACAAGGGAGCCCAGCAGCCTCCCGCCAGCAGTGCGAGCTCCACGTCGGAGAGCGTGGCTGTGCATGACCGGCCTGCTGACCCTCCACAGATGCGCGCTCAGCCCTTCACGATGGAGCACTGGGGACTGTCCCTGCCCGACGTGGACGCTACGCCGGAGACCGCGTACGGCCCGCTTGACGAGCACGAGCAGCGTCTCCTTGCCGAGGCTCACCGAGCTGTCGACAACGCCCGCACAGCCCGCTGGATGCTGGGCTTCTCTCTGGAAGTGGTTCGAAGGCGCCGCCTCTACCGTGGTGACGGCACTCGCACTTGGGAGCAGTACCTGGCCCTGGAGCACGACGGCCTCTCGACCAGCGAGGCCGATCGTCTCCAGAAGACTTGGCGTCTGGCGCAGATCGTGCAGAAGGAACTGGGCCGGCCCTTGCCCGACAGTCACCTGCGAAAGTTGCAACCGTACGCGGAGCGCACCAGCGACCAAGAGGCCGCGCGCGCCTATGCCGAGCTGTACTGGGCCCACCAGGCAGGCGGGGTCCGGCTTGTAGCCAACCAGGTCCAGCAGCGAGTGAAGAAGGCGGTGGCGGCCGCCAAGGGGGTCTCCGATCCGGCGGAGCGTAGCCAGGCCGTCAGCGCGGCCTGGATGACCGCACCCGAAGCGGTGATGCCCACGCAGCGTGTCGAAGCGAAGCGAGAGCAGGGTGCGGCGCCTAGGCGGACCTCGGACCCGGTGGACGCTGCGCTAGAGCTGCTGGAAGCGGCGCGGCAGGCAGTCGAGAACGCCACGGAGGACAAGGCCGCACGTAAGGCTCGCAGCGGCGAGGATGCCCAGAGGCAGCAAGACGCCATCCGTCGCATCGGCCGAATCCTCAGCAAGGTGAAGGTCGACGCCGACGCCGATGCTGGCGCCGTCGACGAGGACGGCATCGTCGATGCAGAGCTGGTGGAGGGCTGACCCCTGCCGTTGAGCGGGACTTCCCCAATTGGGGAAGTCCCGCGATTTTTGGCGGCAGCAGCTCTGTGGTCACATGCCGCACAGGGCCGGTGGTGGTGCCGTGCGCAGTATTCGCACGGCCGCCGTCAGCTCCCGCCGCGGTCGTTCATCAGGTCGTTCCACTTCTGCTCGATGACCGGGTCGTTGGTGCAGCGGGTGCAGTGGGGCAGGTAGTCGGTCCGTGTGGGGTATGGCACGCCAGCCGAGCGGACGACGACGTGCGGGCGCAGCGTGAGAGGCTGGCCGCACAGTGGGCAGGGGTCTTCGTGGAGAAGATTCGTTTTCATGCGGCGGACTGTGCACACGTCGGTGGCTTACCGTCTCGGGCTGACCGGACGGCCCGCCTGACGGGCGTTCCAGTAAAGATCTGGTGATGGCCTCCCGCCCGGCGGGACGGACCCCGGATCGCGCTTCTTTGCAGGTCAGGCCCGGGGTTCCATGGGCCGATGATCAGTATGTCGCCAGTTCGCCCGGGGTACGGGGTGCGCTACCTCTTCCGTGGCGTGATGGTCGGCGACGGCCACCGCCGGGCGGGCACGTCGCTGCGCGCCGCCCAGGACGAAGCCGGTGTCCCGGCTGGTGTGTGGAAGGGCCGGGGCCTGGCCGCGCTCGGTCTCAAGGCCGGGGACGTGGTGACCGAGCGGCAGGCCGAACTCCTCCTAGGGGAGGGCCGGCACCCGGACGCCGACCGGATCGAGCGCGAGCTCCTGGCGCAGGGCAAGAACCCAGCGCAGGCCCGGCGGGCGACCGTGCTGGGCAGGCCCATCGAGCACAACCGCTCACCGAAGACCGACAAGGCTAAGGAGCGCACCCCCTGGCTGGCCTTCGACCTGGTTTTCCGTCCCCCGCCGACGGCACACATCGCGTGGGCCCTGATGGACGACGAGCACCGCCGGGTGCTGGAGCTGTGCGACAACATCGCCCGCGACAAGACCCTGGCGTGGCTGGAGGAGTCGGTCGCGGAGATCCGCTCGAAGGCCGGCGGCAAGCAGCGGGCCCGGATCAAGGACGGACTGATCATCGCGGTCTTTAGGCACTACGAGTCCAGGGCCACGGAATCGAGGCCACTTCTTCACTCGCACGCGGTCGTGTCGATCCGCGCCCGGCGGCCGCACGACGGGAAGTGGGGCAACCTGTCGGCGGACTCGTTGATGGCCAACATCGTTGCCGCTGACACCCTCTACACCCTCCTGTTCATGGAGGAGGTGTCCGCCCGGCTCGGGTGGGCGTGGGAGCCGCGCGAGGTGACGCCCGGCCGCCGGCCTGTCATGGAGATCGCGGGCATCGACCAGCGGCTCATTGGCTGGCAGTCGACCCGCCGCCAGCAGATCGAGGACGCGCTCCCCGTCCTCACCGCCAAGTACGAGGAACGGCAGGGGCACCCGCCCGGGGAGAAGGCCGGCTACGCGCTGGCCTGCCAGGCCGCCGACCAGACGCGCCCGCCGAAGCGCACGGAGCTGCTGTCGCTGACCGAGCTCCGCAGGCGATGGCGGGAATCGGCGATCCGGGCATTCGGCGCCTGCACCGTCTACCGGCTCGCCGAGCGGGCGCGGGCGGCGGCCGCGGCGGTGTGGACGCGGGTGCGGCCGGTGGTCGACATAGCACTGGCGGCCGTCGACGTCGTCGCCGTGGTGTACGTGATGCGCGGCGCGTTCAAACGCCACCACCTGCTCGCCGAAGCCCGCCGCCACCTCTCCTACGTCCTGCGCGGCCGACCCCACGAGCCCGGCCTGGACGAACAGATAGTGCAGACGGTCGTCGACGACTACACCCGCCCGGCGAGCCGGCGGATGATGACCGCCGACCTGCGCGCTCTCTACCCGCGCGACACCGAGGACCAGGCCGTGCTGCGCCCGCTGACCCGCAAGCGGACCGCCCCGCTGTACGAGCGAGCCCGCCTCGCCGCCGACGCCCTGGCCGCCCGGGTCCACGCGGTGCGCCGTGCGGAGCGCCTGGGCTCCCGTACCCGACCACGCACTGTCGCCGTGCCCGCCGCCTCGAGGACGCACCCGCGGCCGTTCCGCAACGGCCCGAAGGACGGCCGCCTCCTGGAGCCGGAGACCGGCGTCGACACGGTGGAACGAACGCGCCAGACCTTGGAAGCCGCCGCCGCGCAGTTGGCCGCCACGCTCCAGGACAGCCGGCGGGCACGCGAAGCCGCCCACGGCCCTCGCCCGCAGCCCACCCCGGCGACGGCCCCGTCGCCGCACACCCAGCAGCCCGGCGTCCAGCACACCCCGGGCCGAAGTTCAGGAGGAGTCGCGTGAGCACCCCGGAAGAACTACCCAACCCCGACGACGCACTCGCCCGCGCCCGCGCGGCCCGCCCGGAGATGGCCGCCGCGCTCGACGAGGACCAGGAGCCCGAGCTCGACGAGGACCTGGGGTGGCAGCCGGTCTGGAAGAGGCCCCGGAAGTTTAAGTCGAAGGCGGACCAGAAGAAGGAGCTGCGCAAGCAGCGGGAGCGGCTCCGGGACGCAGGGAAGCGCCGTCTCGCCGCGGCGAACTCGCGACGGCCCCGCTCCCGGCAGAGCCGGATCGGGAACGCGGCCGCGCGCCGGGATGCCCGCGCCCTGTCCCGGGTGCGGCACTCCAACGCCTGGCTGTGGTGACGATGCCGAGCATCGTCTACCGAGTGGAGCTCACGATGTTCTGCATCCAGTGGCGATGCACGACATCGAGTGGGCTCCACTCAGTGGGCTCCACCCGATGGGCTCCACCGAGTGGACTCCACTCCGGTGTGCCGGATGACGATGGACTCCACCGTGGAGCGCACCGCATCGGTGCGCCACCGCACCCGGTGCGCCGCACCGTCCGGCGATGCCCGGCACTCTCGCGCGCCGGTGCGCCGCATCCGATGCAGCGCACCGCATCGCTGCGCCCACCGCCGGCCACCCCTCCATCAGCTGCGGCCGGGCGCGCACGCCCTCCTTGTCCAGCTCCGCTACACCCCCTTGTCCGGCTCTGCTACCGCGACGTTTTCCCTTGACGTGTGTCCTGAACATGAAAGGAAGTTGCATGTAGGAGCGATTTCCGGAAGTGATGCTGTGCGAGAGATGAAGGTTTCGTGGCCCTTCGGAGCCGCCCTGCGGGGGGAGGCTTCAAACCGCCTCATGCTGCGTTAGCTGAAGACTGTCGTGGTGAGCGATGAGGAAAAGGCGTCGTAAGAGGCGTCAGGTGGGGATCGGAAAGACGAACGCAAGTGAATCGCTGCTGACGTGTCGTAAGGAAACCAGACGACATCGAAACCGGGGTGTGTCAAGAACTCCGGGATGAGCCTGGCGGGTGCCCGCTTATTGGCTAGGTGGTGTCCGGCATGTAGGCGACGTGAGTCCGGTCTGCGGCTCTCGCATGGAACAGGAGAAGGCAGGTCCGATACGCCCTGACGCGAGGTCGGGGGAGAGGGAGTGCCCCAAGCGGAGGACACCGTAAGGGGTCGAGTACCGATGCGGACCCTGCTGGCAGACCGGCCCGTAGTAGTGACGAAGCCCCTGTAACGGGGGTGGAGCGAAGGGGCCGGGTCGTTCGTGACTGAGTTGATCACATCAACCGGGCAGCAGCCCGGGAGGAGTGCGATGGGCCAGTTGAAGTCTCAGATCAAGCCGTTTGATATTTCGAAGTGGGAAGTCAAGGAGGCGTGGGAGGAAGTCAGGTCACATAGGGGCGCACCCGGCGTTGACGGGCAGAGCATCGAGGACTTCGAGAAGGACCTGAAGAGCAACCTCTACAAGGTCTGGAACCGTATGTCGTCGGGCTCGTACTTCCCGCCGCCGGTGCGCGCGGTGGAGATCCCCAAGCCAAACGGAGGCGGCACGAGAATGCTCGGCATTCCCGCTGTCGCCGATCGGGTGGCGCAGACCGTCGTGGCCCGGCATCTGGTGAGAAGGGTGGAGCCTGTATTCCACCCGGACAGCTACGGATACCGGCCTGGACGGTCTGCCTTGGACGCGGTGGAACGGTGCCGGAAGCGCTGCTGGAAGCGGGACTGGGTGGTGGAGTTCGACATCGCCAAGTTCTTCGACAGCGTGCCCTGGGACCTGCTGGTCAAGGCGGTGGAGGCTCACACCGACGCCGTTTGGGTGAACTTGTACGTGCGGCGGTGGCTCGCTGCCCCGCTCGTCCTGCCCGACGGCTCTCTGCTGGAACGGGAACGCGGGACCCCGCAAGGGTCCCCGGTGTCTCCCGTCCTGGCGAACCTGTTCCTGCACTACGCGTTCGACGCCTGGATGGCTCGGGAGTTCCCGAGCGTCTGGTTCGAACGCTATGCGGACGATGCGGTGCTGCACTGCGTCACCGAGCGCCAGGCCCGCCAGGTGCTGGCCGCGCTCAGGGACAGGCTGGTCGAAGTCGGGTTGCAGCTGCACCCGGACAAGACCCGGATCGTCTACTGCAAGGACTCGTACCGGCGGGGCTCCTACGAGCACACGTCGTTCACGTTTCTCGGGTACACGTTCCGCCCCAGGAAGAACCGGAATCGGCACGGCAAGCAGTTCCTGTCGTTCGAGCCGGCCATCAGCAGACAGGCCCTGACCCGAATCGGTCGCGAGGTGCGTTCCTGGCAACTGCACCGCCGCGTCGGCACCTCCTTCGGAGACCTCGCCCGCACGATCAACCGTGTGGTCGGGGGATGGATCAACTACTACGGACGGTTCCGGCCGTGGGAGCTGTTCCCCTTCGTGATGCGCATCAACGCCTACCTGGTGCGTTGGATCCGCAAGAAGTACAAGCGGCTCGCAAGCCGTCGGAAGGCCCACGCGAAGCTCGTGGAGATCGCACAGCGGTTCCCGCGGATGTTCGCGCACTGGCGCCTCACCACCGCTGCCTGCGAGATCTGATGATCAGAACGACAAGAGCCGTGTAACGGGAGACTTTTACGCACGGTTCTGTGAGGGCCGAGGGGTGAGATTCCCCTCGGCTACTCGATATCGCCTGTTTCTGCTCGCGATCAGGTCGCGGTCAAGGGGGTGTGTGATATAGGGGCCCGTCCCGGCCGTGGCGCGCCCAGTGCGGTGATGCCGGTGGAGCGCACCGAGGTGGCGCGGCGCGGTGCGGTGGAGCGCACCACGGCGGCGCGCGCCGCACCATCGCCGTCCTGGAGGTGTGGCTACGCGGTGGCGCGGTGCGCCTCCATCGCCTGCTTCATCCCCGCGGCCTCCAGCTGTCGCAGGACGTCGGCGACGTCGCCGTGGTCCTCGGTGAGGATGTTCCCGGTGAAGCGGGTGGTGGTGTCGGCGATGCCCGGCAGACCGCCCAGGCACACGCCGTGGCACAGGAGCTCCAGCAGCAGCCGCCCGAGCGTGGCCGCCAGGAAGGAGTGCGTGCACGGCTCCCCGTCGCAGTCGTCCACGGCGGTGATGGGGATGATGACGCGCGCGGCGACGTCCAGGAGCAGCCGGTGAAGCTCCGGGCCCGTGTCGTCGGCGACCGCGCCGGCGGTGTCGATGTCCCCGGCCTGCCACGCCCGGATGTAGGCGAAGGCGCTGGCGACGTCCTCCGGCTCCATCGGGGCGAGCGGCACGGTGACGGTGTTCTCAGGCATGACAGCTCCTTAACGTTCGGGCGCCCCTGCTGATCGCGGCGGCCTCGAAGACACCCTCGAACTGCGGCCCTGTGGACAGAGTCCGGCCACCGGCGAGGGAGAACTCTCCCCTCTGGTTTGATCACGATGCGGTTACGGCGGAGGGGTTTTCCGAGGTCGGCGTCACACGGAGGCCGAAAACCGAACCTGTACAAGGTGAATGGCGGGATAGGCCCGCCCCACCTTGCAGGAGCATCCCTTGGCGACCGCCGGCGATCCCGAGCAGCCCCTTGACCGGACCGAACAGGCCCCCTCCGTGGACCCCTCCATCACCCCCTCCGCGTCCCGTCACCACGGGTCGGACGTTTCCGCAGGTCAGGCGCGGCGGAAGGGGGGTCACCGCAGGTCCGACAACCCTCATGTAGATGTAGCAAGGCGTCCCAAGCACAGGAGGACTTCGACCGGGCCTCGACGCCGGGAGCTCCTGCAGGCGCTGGGGATCTTCCAGAGGGCTACGCCTGACCAGCTGTGGAAGCTGACCCGTCCGGACAACCAGCACGACAAGCTCGTGCGGGACAACCTCCTGGATCTGGAGGACCACAACCTTGTGAGGATCGAAGCGGTCCGGGAGGACCAGCGGCAGGTGTGGGTGCTGACGAAGCGAGGACACGGCGAGGCGAAGAAGCTGCTGGAGCCGAAGGGCATACGGGTCTCGGCACTGCGCGAGGAGAAGTACGACCCGGTCACCGGGAAGCTGCTCGGTGCCAGCTACGACGACCACGCGGCGGCGGTCACCTCGACGGCCGCCGAACTCCACCGTGCCGGGATCGGTCACCGGCTCGGCTTCCAGACCGAGATCGGGCACCGGCTCGCGGACGGGTACGTGCAGCGGGCGGACCTGGTGGTGCGGGCGCCGGAGGCCGGGGTGCCGGTGATGCTGCTGGAGATCGACCGCCGCTCCGAGGACGCGCACGACCTGGTGCAGAAGCTGCGCCGGTACTGGGAGTGGGGCCGGCTGCTGCCCGGGGACGCGGCCAAGCGCACCGTGGACCTGGTCCGGTCCCGGCCGGACGTGATCGAGGATGTCGGCCACGAGAAGCGGCTGTGGCGCCGGGTCTACCCGCCCACCGGCCGGGAGGGCCTGGTGCCGGTGGCGTTCGTGTTCGCCGACACCACCGAGGCGAAGGTCGCCAACACGGTGAAGGTCCTCGAGGAAGCCGGCCGCCGCTTCTGGGCGCCGCGCCGGTACGAGACCTACTACCGAGAGGCGATCACGGCGAAGGACTACAGCCAGGCCGTGCCGGTCGTCGTCACCACCCTGGAGCAGCTGACGGAGCACGGCGCGGACGCGGCGGTGTGGCGGCGCCTGGGCCGCAAGGACGAACAGACCCTGACCGACGCGCTCGACAACCCCGACGGCGACGCTCTCTACCGCCGCCAGTACACCCGCGCCGAAGCGGAAGACGAACGGCGCCGTGCCGCTGAGCGGGAGGCGCGGCGGCCGGTGTGCAAGCGGTGCGGGCAGAAGTTCACCGACGAGCGCTGGGAGGAGACCACCGCGAGAACTGCCTGGAAGGCCGGGGACCTGTCGGTGTGCGGCGACTGCCATGCCGACGACGTCGCCCGCAAGGAAGCCGCCGCCGAAGCAACCCGCTTCCAGACCGCCACGCCACCAGAACCGGAGCCGGAGCACGACCAGGAGCCGGGCAAGCTCCGCGGGCTGTTCCGCCGCCGCGGCTGACGCCATACGGCGACGCCGCCCCTCCCCGCCGGGCGGGGAAGAGGCGGCGTCGGCGATGGGTGGGCCGGGTCAGGCCGGGGCGGCCTGCTTCGTCAGCGCGGCGAGCGGGGAGGGGCGGCCCTCGTGCGCAGCTGCTCCAGGTCGACCTCCGGGTGGGCGGGGACGATCGGGATGGTGCAGCGTCCCTGTCCGGGTTCGCGCTCAGGTCGACCAGCAGGCTGCGGTCGACGAACCGCCGGGCCGCGAAGACCGTCACGTTTCGCCTTTCGGTGATCACTGCGCTCAGTTGCGGCTGTTTCCGCGAGGCTCGTCGTCGGGTCGGGTGCGTTGAGGCGTTTGGGTACAGTGCCTGGGTGCTGACTGTCTGGTCGGCGCCTTCCTGGGGGGGATGAGCGAGACGAGGGTTATGCCGGAGCAAGCGAGTCCGCCTGCGATAGCACCGAGCGGGCCTGTGGCCGCGTCGGCCGAGGCGGCACGGTTGGCGGCGGTGCGCCGTTACGACATTCTCGACACCCCTCCTGACGGCGCCTACGACCGAGTCGCGGCGCTGGCGGCGCGTCTGTTCGAGGTGCCGGTGGCGACGGTGACGATCGTGGACGAGGACCGGATCTGGTTCAAGGCCACGCACGGACTGGAGGGTGTCAGCGAGATCGGCCGGGATCCGGGGCTGTGCGCCTCGGCGGTCCTGACCGATGACACCACCGTCATCCCCGACACCCTGCTGGACCCGGTCGCCTGTTCCAACCCGCTGGTCGCCGGCCCGATGGGGGTGCGGTTCTACGCCGCCGCTCCGATCATCACCGCCGACGGGTACCGGCTGGGCACGGTCAACGTCCTCGACACCCGCCCCCGCGAGATCAGCGAGACGGATTCGGCCACGCTCGCGGACCTGGCGGCGGTGGTGCGTGACCAGCTGGAGCTGCGGCTGTCGGCGTTGCGCGTGGTGCGCGCCGAGCAGGAGCGCCGGAAGGTCGAGCAGGAGAAGCGCCAGGCGGAAGAAGAGGCCCGCCAGCGTGCGGAGCGGGACAAGGCGGCCATCGCCGCGTTCGCCTCCACCCTGCAGCGCACCCTGGTGCCTCCCGTCCTGCCCGCGGTACCGGGTCTGGAGCTGGCCTGCCACTACAAGACCGCCTCCCCGCAGGAAGTGGGCGGCGACTTCTACGACGTCTTCCCCGTCGGCGAAGGCCGGTGGGCGTTCTTCCTGGGCGATGTGTGCGGCAAGGGCGCCGAAGCCGCCTCGGTCACCTCACTGACCCGCTACACGCTGCGGGCCGCAGCCCTCGTCGACGCCGACCCGACGGCCGCGCTGAAAGCCCTGAACACGGCGCTCCTGCTGGACCCGGCGGTTGGTACCCGCTTCTGCACCGCCGTCTTCGGCATGCTCGATCCCGCCCGGGACGGCGGTTTCACGGTCACGCTGGCCACCGGCGGCCATCCGCCCGCCTACCACCTGAGCCCCACCGAGGAAGGCGGTGTACGGGTGGAGGCGGTCCGCGCCAAGGGCGGCATGCTGGTCGGCGCGATCGCCGAAGCCGCCTTCGCCTCACGCACCCTGCACCTGGCACCCGGCCAGGGCCTGCTGCTCTACACCGACGGGCTGACCGAGGCCCGCACCGCCGATGGCCACATGCTTGACGACACAGGCCTGACCGACTTCCTCGCCCGGCGCCCGGCGCCGGTCAGTGCCGGCGCCCTGATCGACGACACCGTCGCGCTCCTGGACACCCTCCCCGACACCGAACGCGACGACGTGGCCCTGCTGGCCCTGTCCGTCCCCACCCCCGATGCCGCTCCCGCAGGTATCACCACCACCGCTCACAGCGCCGCCGCCCCGACCGCCGACGTCTCCGTCGGGCAGGAGAACCGACGCCCATGACCGACGCACTCCACATCGATGTCCCGCACACCGACGGGACCCTGGCCGTGATCGCACTGTCCGGCGAGTTCGACATCGCCGCCGCACCCACCGTACGGGCCCGCGCCCTGGAACTCATCACGAACGGCCACCCCCACTTGGTCGCCGACCTGGCGGGCGTCACCTTCTGCGACTCCTCAGGACTGGGCGCCCTCGTCGGCATCTGGCGCTGCGCCAAGGACGCCGACGGCTCCCTGACCCTGGCGGCCATCCCCGACCGGCTGAGCCGCCTGCTCAGCGTCACCGGGATGGACACCTTCCTGGCCGCCTTTCCCAGCGCCGACGCCGCGCTCGCCGCACGCCAGGGCAACCGCACCACCGCCTGAAACCTCTCGCTCGCCAGGGCGGCGCCAACAGCTGGCTGGCACTGCACAGCCCGGCCTTTCCTCCCGCGGGGCACGGGGGCACGGGGGCATGACCAAGCGCGCGCCGCGACCAACGTACTGGTCGCGACGCGCGCTCATCCGCTCCGCCAGGCGCTACACGCCGGGCTGCGGCGTACAGCACACCGGATGCTGCCTTTCCCCGCCGGGTTAGTGGGACTCGTCGTAGGGGTCGCGGCTGCCGGACTTGGCCAGCCCACGGCTGATCATGTAGCCGACGGTCAAGATCACGATGTACAGCCATGCCTTGTCGGCGCGGAAGTAGTCGGTGTGTCCGTCTTCGGTGCCCACGACCATGGAAGCGATCAGTACCGCGACCACGGAGGCGAGGTAGATGAAGAATTCGGTCGTCTTCAGAGCCGACTTCGTCTCGGTCGACAGGCGACGGGGACGGTGCGTCACAGGCCCGGTGCCAGCAGGATCGTTCGGGTTGCCGGCCGGGGTTCCGATGTTCATGGCGATGCATCCATCCAGTACGTGCGAAGCACCTCATGCACTCCACGAGGGCGGAAGCGCTGCGTCAAGATCAGCGCTCCCAGTCCCCGACTACCCCATGTCAGCTACGTAAACGGCAGATAAAGCTTGCCGAATACAACAAACGTCTGGGGGCATCGCCTCGCCTACCCGTGTCGTCCGAACAAGCGATCTCATACCGGTATGGACGCGACCAACTTCCCCGACGACCTGGTGCAGACGCAAGCAGCCTGGAACGCCACCTACGCCGCGCTCGCTGCACCCCGCCCCCGCGACACCACCGCCCTGCGCCGCCGCCTGCTGCTCCTGTCCGTACGGCTGTGGTGGCACCCCTACTGGGAGACCGCCCCCTCGGTACCGGCGGAACGCTCCGAGCTGCGCCAAGTGGTCCGCGCCCGCGGAGCCGTCCGGGCCGCGTGACCCGGCGCCTCGGTCGACCAGGAGCACGGAGTTGCAACAAGGGTTGCGCCTGGCTGTTGCGCTGGAGGTTGCGGCAGGGGTTGCGCCTACTGTTGCGCGACCTGACAGACCCCCCTGACATTTGCGCAGGTCACCACGCCTTTTTGCCGTGGTCGGCCTGCTGACATCCCCGTTGCGGCTGCTCTGCCCATGTCCCCTGGCTGGAGTGAAGGAGGGATGGGCGGGATGGGCGACGTGGCCGCAGCCGGGGATCGGGGGCGCTCAGCGGGTTGCGCGTCGGCCGGAGCCTCCGCGCGTGCCGCCGTCGCGCGGCGAGGCTGTCAGGCGGGGAACGTCGGTGAGGGAGAGATCGGGGCGGGCGCGGGGCCAGCGCGCAGGATGGCGCCACCGGCCGGAGACATCACGGGCGACATCGACGCCGACTTCCACCACCAGCCCGGGCTCGACCAACGTGATGTCCAGTTGCTCCCGGCTGCCCCATCCGGCGGAGAACGACCAGCCCGTCCACGGATGCCCGCGCCGTCCCGCCTTGAGCAGGCCGGCGACCGCGGTGCCTGCCGCTCGGGCGAGGGTCGTGGTGCGGCCGACGTACTGGAGGCGGCCTTCGGCGTCGTACCTGCCGAGCAGCAACGTCCGGGGCTGGGTCAGGGAGCCGCTGACCGCGTACTTCCGCCAGCCCCTCACCGACGGCTCATAGGCATCGGTGAGCCGCTTGAAGACCACGCCTTCCATCCCGACCGACGCCCACGACAACCACTCGCGCACGGTGTCCGGGTCGGTGGTCGACGGGCACAGTGCCCACGGGGCGAAGAGCCGGCGGGCGGCGAACACCGACTCCAGCGCGGCCCGACGCCTCCAGTACGGCCATCCGATCGTCACGGTCCCGGAGAGCCTGAGCAGATCGAACGCCACGAAGTGGGCCGGCCACTCCTCAGATGCCCGGACAGCACCGGACCCGCGCCGGGCAAGCCGGTTCTGCAACCGATCATGCGCCAGCCATATCCCCACCCCGCCCTCCCGGTGCCAGCGGCGCGGTGCCGGTGGGCCCCTCACCTTCCGGCTTTACGCCCACTCCATGCCCAGCTCCCGCAGCGCGTCCAGCTGTTCCTGGGTGAGCTTGTCCCTCCTGGCACGGACGTTCGATGTCCATACGCCCAGTTTCACGACCACTGGCTCCGTCTCGCCGTCGACCGCGATCTCCTCAGCGTGGCCGCGCGGTACAGGCCGGTGGGCGCCTTCTCGTTCAACCCACTGTGCGAGGGCCACCAGGCCGCGCTGGAAGGCCGGCTGCGCCTTGCTCGGGCCCTTCGTCGCGCGGGTGACCGCAGGGGCCGGAGATGGCGCCTGGACGGGCTTCACGCCCAGCTGGGACAGCCGTTCCTGCTGCACGCTCGATAGCTGCGCCCAGGTGCCCGGGTTCTTCTGTCGCTGGAGCCACTTGCCCAGGTCGTCGCCCTCGAACAGCACGCCAGGCTGGATCTCGGGCAGGCTGCCGTCGGCGTCGACCAGGTCCGCGAGGACGCGGTAGTGCCGCTGCCAGTCCAGAGGCCACGGGCAGTCCCAGTCCGGGTCGATCGCGGCCAGCTGCTGCGCGCGCTCCGCCGCCCGCTTCGGGTCCTTCCCGAGACCGCCCTTGCGCCGAAGGTTGGCCATGTGCTGCCCGATGGGCACCATCGCCTGGCCTTCGCCCCACACCGCGTCCTGACGCGGAGCGAGGTGTCCCGTGGCCCGCCGGTACGAGCGGAGCGCGGCGAGCTTGTTCTCCCACGCCTCCTCGCCCGGCTCCCACACCATCCCGGCCTCCGGCGCGTCCAGCAGGGTCTTGCGCCGCTCCTCCAGTTCACCTGCCCGCAGCGCCTTCCGCTGCTGGTGGACCCATCGGCCAAGGGGAAACGCCTTGGTCGCCCCGACTTCGACCTCGACGTCGTAGGGCACGGCGTAGACGCCGGTGATCTCGTTCTCTGCCCGCCAGCGGATGAGGGCTTGGTAGCCCTCCAGCCACACCAGTGACTCCGGGCGGTAGACCCGGGTGCGCAGGAACGCCGCGATCGTCGCCGCGTCGCGCGGGCTGGAGAAGTGGAGCAGCGCCGCTTCGGCGGCGGCCTGGGTGTCGTCCTCCTGGTCCTCGCCGTCGCCCTCGCCGCCGGTTCCGACGATCCGCCCGTCCTCGTCACGCCGGACGTGGACCTTGCGCTTGCCGCTGGTGAGGGCGCGGGAGGCGAGTTGCTCGACCAGACGTTCGTCATGCGAACGCAGGCCCTGAAGGACCGCTACAAGGGGGCGGAAGCTGGCACTGGCGACCATGTCGGTCGGGTCCTCGCCAGGCTCCAGGAACACCGGCACGATGATCCTGGCCACCTTCGTGCTGCCGTCCTTGTTGAGCCTCAGCGCGCGGCCGATGTTCTGGACGATCTCCACCTGGGAGCCGCGGGTGTCCGCGAAGCAGACGGCCTCGACTCCCCGTTCGCCGGTGATGTCCACGCCCTCCCCGAGAACGCGAACGCTGGCGAGGAAGGCGCGGTGCACCCGGCGCCCGGCGGCGTCGATGCCGTTGGCGAACTGCCTGATGACCTCGCGCCGCTCAGTCACGAGGTGGTCGCCGCACAGCCACGCCGACCACACGCGGTCCGGCGGTACGTGGCGGCCGGCCTCGAGTTCGTAGAACTCCGCGTCGATGGAGGACTTCGGCAGCTTGTCGGCGGCGGCCAGGTCGTCGTCGGTGGCGTCGTTGAGGTACAGCTCGGCTGCGGTCTCCGGCAGCTTCTCTGCGAACGCGGCGGCTTCCTCGACCTTCTGGTGGAACGTCATGACCGTGCGGAGGTTGTACGCGGCGGCGTGCTCCAGGAGCGCGGTCTGCAGGAGCGCCAGGCGCCGGCCGCGCCGGGCTTCCTCGGACTCCCCGAGGACGGGGGAGGGGTCGCGGATCTCCAGGACGTCGATCTCGAACCCGGCGAGGATCTCCCGCTCGATCGCCTCCGACAGCCCGAGCTCCGCGATCCACGCACCGTAGGTGCCCTGCGGGTCGTCGGCCATGGACGCGATCTCCGCCTCCTGGCCCTCCGCGCCCTTCTGCGGGCGGGCCGCGGCGAGGATGCGCGGCGTCGCGGTGAGGTAGAGCCGGAAGTCCGCCGGGATCCGCTGGTTGTCGTGGATCGCAGCCCACGGCCGACCCAGATCACCGGCGGTGCCGTGGGCCTCATCGACGATCGCGAGGTCGAAGCCGTCCATGCGCTGGCCGTACAGCCGGTCTCCGCCCGCCAGAGCGGCCTCCAGCGGCCCGCGAACCTTCCGCTGGCCCTCGGGTGCGTCGATGTCCTCGCGGTCCACCAGGGAGGCGTACGTGGCAAACACGACCACCGGCCCGGACCCCGCCCACAGGGCGAGCTGGATCGGGTTGGTGGTGGTCCGCACCCCCAGTTCCTTCAGCACCGGGTCGTTCTCCAGCGAGCACACCGCCACCATCGGGGCCCGGTGACCCACCAGCCGCCACGCCTGAGCGGTCTGCGCGAGCAGGTCCAGGGTGGGCACGGTCACGAGGATCCGGCCGTCCGCGAACGACTCCAGCGCGCACGCAGCAGCCGTGATCGTCTTGCCCGAGCCGGTCGCTGACACGATCGTGGCACGGGCACCCTGCGGGGGCACAGATGACCTTGCAGGGAATCCCACCCACCTGCGAAACGCGGAGCGCTGATCTACCTGGTGTTCCTTGAGCTGAATCGCTGACATTTCCTTGCCTCCCCGAGCGGTCAGTTCCTGTGGTTTTTCAGAGGGCCGCGTGCGGAATACAGGCCGCGCCCAAGTCGTTCCAGATCGACGCATCCGCCTTGTGCCAGCCGCCCGGCTTTCCGTCCTTGAAGGGCGGCTTGTCGTCCGGGTCGTAGTGCCCGGCATCGAGCGTGCAGACCACGACGTCCCCGTCCGCGTTCCGCGTCCGGGCCGTGCACAGACCGCCGGCCTCACCCAGCGCCTCCAGCACCCGGCGCCGCGCCGTGGTGTGCGGGTGGGTACGCGGCAGGACGCTCTCCCGGACGAACTTCTCCAGCCGCACCAGGTCGGCCCGCTCACGCTGCCTCACGTCCGCGATATGTACGGCCAGTTCAGCGGCCCCCGCCGACCGGCCGCCGCGCCGGGACCACTCCCGGTCCGCGATGCCCACCAGGGCCTCGCTCACAGCCCTCACGCCCTCATCCCAACCGTCCGCGAACAGCGCGCCCCGAGAGGCCGGCGCCATGCCGCCCAGCTCCACCACCTGGCACTGCGCCCCGGCGACCGCCCCAGCCTCCAGCGCGGCCACCAGGTCGTCCGCCTCGCTCGCGGGCACGCCCTGCGCCTCCAGGAGCGCGAACACCCTCAACCGGGCGTTCACGCCCGCAGTCTGGTACTGCGTCACCCGGCGCAGAGAATCGCTGCTCAGCGCGGGATCGGGTCCGGTAGATTCGTGGTGACCGGTCATCTGCGGTCGTTCCTCTCGGAATTCCAGGGAGTTTCCCGGGTGGTTGGGGGGTGTCCCGTGTTTCCGCCAACGGTACATGCTGCATCAACCTGATGCACACGGTACACTGAAACCCGACACGAACGAGCGACCCCCTCCCTCGTAGCCAGTCCGGCCCGCGACAGCGGGCCCCAACGGTTCTGGAGGCGCAGCCGGAAGGACCGTCAGGCGGGGGAGCGCAGCGGACCCGCCCGGAGTCCGCAGGACTCCCCAACTCCCCAATTGGAGGCCCCATTAGCCGCACGTGACACCCCGCCAGCCCCAGCCGCGCATCGCGCGGCCCGCCGGGCGCGCAGCGGCCGGCCCCACCGGTCCCTGGAGCGCAGCGGAGGGGACCGCCCTCGCATCGCGAGGGCCAGCGGGAGCGCAGCGACCGCCCCGCTTGCACATCGCGCAGCGATGTGGTACCCGCTCCGGGG